>JAYUWA010000032.1:0-7780 GCA_043753795.1 Bacteroidota bacterium
TAACCCGTTGTTCGAAATTATTGCCCCTCGACTTCGCTCGGGGACCGTCTTATAAGTGGTAATGTGTGAATTTTTTGCGAAGAAAATTTACGTTCAATTTTAAGGGAATTTTCTTCGCAAAAAATTCACACATATCTACCCAAAACCCACGGTCCCTGAGCGAAGTCGAAGGGCGAACGTTTTGAATTTCGAACAACGGGTTAACTAATAATGAATATTCAATTCAATTAAAATAGAAACCTTGATTACTTCCGAAACATTATTCACTATTCGTTATTAGTTATTCGTTAAAAATAGTTTACTATCCCAAAATGGATCTTAGCATTCCTAAAGTAAACCGGATTGCTGAATTGTTTTCCGAGGGCATAACTAATTGACATAATACCGATGCGGGTTTCAAAGTTCATTCCGGCGCCGAAGCCAAAGGGAGTATCTTTGAGATCAAAGTTCCGGCTTTTGTTTTCATAGTAGGCACCATTTATAAAAGCAAAAAGAAAAGAGTTCTGCTCAAGTAAAAATCTGTATTCGATCTTACCCATTGAAAAGGTGCTTGCATAAATTGATTCTTCATCGAATCCCCGCAGCGATTTCAAACCACCTATTCTGAAAAGTTCGTTGGTGAATAAACGATCATTGTAAACGATACCGGATTTAGCACCCAGATTTAAAACACTTTTTCCGCCAAGTGAAAAATATACATCACCTGTAAAGGCTCCTTCAAAGGTGACACTTTGTAATTTCAAACTGTCGTATGCAATTGGATTTATGTCGGTATTCTTTTTGATTTTTCTATTGCCGGTACTACCTGTGAATTCTACGGCATATCCTTTTTTTGGATTCAAGCGATAGTCGAGTTTTTCAAAATGGAAAGTTGCACCATAACTCAATATTGAAATATCAGCGTAGTCGGGAAGTACAGTTATATTTTCAAGTCCTTTGGAAGATTGAAGATCACTTTGCTTATCATTAATAAATGCTTTTAAATAATTATTTCCGGAAATGGAATATTGAATTCCAAGATTTTTTATAACATCAGTGTAAGTTGAATCACGACGGTAAATGGATAAATTACCATCAATACCAAACGGTGTATTTAACAGGAATGGATAAAGTAAATGAATCTTCAGATCCTGAGTCTTGTTTGGTAATTGCTTCCAGTTAAATTCTATTACTTCGCCACGTTGCAATGAGTTTTGCAATTTCAAATGTACTTCACCGGTAAGATTAAGTTTGCTTTCATTGTTTTCGTCAGGTAAAAAACCAATTACACCATCAAATTGACTGGCTTTTTTATTGTCAAGGTAGAGGTAGAGCTTCGTAATATTTTCTGTAAACAAAAGTTGATTCGGTTTTAACTCAGTCACAAATGCAAGTTCTCTCAGACGGGAAGTTATTCTTATGAGTTTCGATTCGTCGTAAAGTGAGCCTTCTTTCATATCGATATAATTGTAGATATACACAGGAGCAATCGTTGCATTCCCTTTGATAATGATACTATCGATCCTGACCAGTTTATTTTTGTTCAATTCTAATTCTGCAACATATTCATTATTTTCAAACTCAACTTTTGTCAGTTTAATGTTCGCAAAAGGATAGCCATTATTTTCGCAGTTATTTAAAATGGTCTCCATCCAGTCACTGATCTTTTGATAATTGAATGGCGAACTTTTTCTCTTTTTATTTTTTAGTCCTGTTCCCGCTAAAAACGATTCGTCAATTGTTCCTGCTTTAATACTTGTCCATGAATAGCGCTGTCCCAAAAATAAATAAACTTGAATAAAGTTTTCCTTTACAACAAAGCTATCGCAAGACGCAGCTAAAAAACCTTGTGACTGAAGTTTTAAAACAAATTCTCCAAGATCCTTTTTCAGCAATACAGTATCGCTATAATTTTTCGAAAGATCGAATGAATTCAAGCCATCATTGAATAGAGATGTTTGCGAAGTATCTATCAATTCAATTCTGACATTCTTCTTATTTTGACCAATGGTAATTTTGCTGAAAG
This sequence comes from Bacteroidota bacterium, assembly GCA_043753795.1. GTDB lineage: Bacteria > Bacteroidota > Bacteroidia > AKYH767-A > 2013-40CM-41-45 > JADKIH01. The sequence continues at coordinate 2,006 of JAYUWA010000032.1, forward strand.
AACAAAAGATCAGCAGCAGTATAATATTAAAGAAGAATTTGTTTTTAACCGGCACTTATCTGTTTTTAGTTCGGGTTTAATAACGAATCTGATAGTAATACATTGAACTCCGCCGCAGATGTATTCCAGTCAATGGGAGACAATCCTTGTTCAGAAAGCAATTCATTCGTTTTTGAAAAATGTTTGCAACCATAAAAACCTCTGTCAACTGAAAACGGAGAAGGATGTGGCGCTTGTAAAATAAAGTGTTTTGTCGTATCGATCAGATTCATCTTTGCCTGTGCATATTTGCCCCAGAGAATAAATACCAATCCTGTTTTTCTGAAAGAAAGTTCACGGATAATACTGTCAGTAAAATTTTCCCAACCCATTTTTTGATGTGAGCCCGGCTGATTTTCTCTTACGGTCAATGTCGCATTCAACAATAATACTCCTTGCTTAGCCCATTTTTTCAAACTTCCATGAGAAGGAGTTTCGATTCCAAGGTCTGTCTTTAGCTCTTTAAAGATGTTCTGCAAACTAGGAGGTAATTTTTGTCCTTTGGGAACTGAAAAGGATAATCCCTCTGCTTGTCCGGGATTGTGATAAGGATCCTGACCTAAAATGATCACTTTGACCTCATCAAATGGAGTTGTATCCAACGCAGAAAATATGAGTGGACCGGGAGGATAAATGGTCTGGCCTGATTTTCTTTCATTTTCCAGAAAAGTCTTCAGCGACTTGAAATATGGTTTAGAAAATTCCTCAGAAAGGACGTTTTTCCAACTTTCGTGTAATTTGGGATCGATCATACTCATTGGGTGTGAAATTACTAAGATAGATGGTAAGAATTGTAATAAAATTAAAGAATTACAGGCTTCGACGTTTATTACCTTTGTTGAAAACTAAATTTCGGACATATTTAGAAATTGATAATTTTGCAGAACTTTAAATTTCGTAAAACAAACTAACGTATATTGCGTTAGAATAAAGGCAACAAATAAAAGATGAAAAAAATAGCACGTATTTCCCTAGTATTAGCTGCAGTAACCCTGTTATTTGCATCATGCAAATCACATGAAAAATGTCCTGCTTACGGACAGATCGGGAAACCGCGCCATCATTCTGAGATCAGAGGTTAATTCTTCTGCCTGAAAAGAAATCTAAAGCGAATCGAAACATCGGTTCGCTTTTTTTATTTTTACAAATTATTCAAAAGCACTAAAAAATCAAAAGTGGAAACGATACGAACAGTTTATTTAGGAGAACTCAGAACCGAAGCAGAACATGTTAAATCAGGTCAGAAAGTAATTACCGATGCACCTTTAGACAATCAGGGAAAAGGGGAAGCTTTTTCACCAAGTGATCTGATGACAGCCTCGTTGTCTAGTTGTATGTTAACTATAATGGGAATTGCCGCTAGAACTCATCAGATCCCATTTGAGAATATCTCCTGCAAGGTCACAAAGATTATGGTTCCCAACCCAAGACGGGTAGGTGAGATTATTGTTGAATTTGATATGGGCAAAAACACGTATACCGATAAACAAAAAGCAATTCTCACCAATGCTGCACATACATGCCCTGTGGCTTTGAGCTTGCATCCCGATCTCAAGCAAACCGTCACATTTAATTTCTTATAGCTTACACTTAAACTGTCATCAAATTATCAAATCCCCGGACTTACAACTTTTAAATAAAAAAATGCTATTTTTGTAGAACTTTATGGGACGTCTAATTTTGATTTTTCTTTTTTTGATCCATCTGTCAGTTTCTGCTCAGACGGATGATAATATTACCTACAAAGAAGAAATCCCTGTACTGTATAGACGAGAGGCTTCAGGAGGATTAACAATTCATTCCAATGGATTTGGATTGAACTTTAAAAAAGGGTGGCACAGGACAGGTTTCAAAAAAGATATGCTGGACATAGAATTTGTTTCTATGCGTCATCCTAAGCAATATAAATTAGCGAACCCATATTTTGACAATTCGAAACCATTTTTTTATGGCAAATTAAATTTTGCATACATGCTACGCGGCGGCTATGGTCGACAAAATATAATTTTCAGTAAAGGAGAAAGAAGTGGAGTAGAAGTCAGATACAATTATTATGTCGGGCTGTCACTGGGAATTACAAAGCCGGTATTCCTTGATGTGATCGTTCCGTTCGATTCGATTCCATATATTGTTACGAAGAAATATGATCCAAATGATCCATTGATGCAACAGCCGACTTATATCTATGGTCCGGGTCCGTACTTCGATGGCTTTGATCAACTGAAAATTCATCCGGGTGCTTATGGTAAATTCGGAATTTCATTTGAGTATGCCGGATGGCACGATAAGATCACTGCGATTGAAGTTGGAGTAATTGCAGATGCACATCCAACTGCATTACCAATCATGGCAGAGAATCCAACTCAGGGAATTTTTAACAACAGAGTTCTCTTAAACTTATACCTGACATTAGTGTGGGGTGGTAAGTGGTAAGAGTAGATAAATTATGATTCAGGAAAATTCAACATTAAATAGCAGACCGGCTAAACCTTCATGGTTAAAAGTGAAACTTCCGATAGGTGAAGAATTTACTAAGGTTCGGAATATTGTTAGTGAACACAAACTCCATACAATTTGTCAGAGTGGTAATTGTCCTAACATGGGCGAATGTTGGGGTGCAGGAACTGCAACCTTCATGATCCTTGGAAATGTGTGTACAAGAAGCTGCGGTTTTTGTTCAGTTGCAACGGGCAGACCGGAAGCGATCGATCCGTTTGAACCATTACGTGTAGCAAAGTCTGTAAAACTGATGGGAGTAAAACATTGCGTTGTTACATCAGTTGATCGTGATGATCTGAAAGATGGAGGTTCCAATGTTTGGGTAGAAACGATCAGAAAGATCAGAGAACATTCGCCCGGCACTACCATGGAAACATTGATTCCCGATTTTCAGGGAATCTGGGAAAATCTGCAAAGAGTAATTGATGAAAAGCCTGAGGTTATCTCTCATAATCTGGAGACTGTCCGCAGGCTAACAAAACTCGTTCGGGTTCAAGCTAAGTACGACAGAAGTCTGGAAGTGCTGAAAAGAATTGCTTCTTCAGGAGTCGCAGCTAAATCCGGTATTATGCTGGGACTAGGCGAGACCAAAGAAGAAGTACTTGAAGCAATGCAGGATCTTCGGAACTCAGAAGTTTCGATTCTTACATTGGGACAGTATCTTCAGCCGACAAAAGAACATTTGCCTGTAAATGAATTTGTACATCCGGATCTTTTCGCAGAATTCAAGGAAGCCGGAATGCAAATGGGCTTTCGATATGTGGAGAGCGGGCCGTTGGTGCGGTCGAGTTATCATGCGGAGAAACACCTTTTGTAGTGAAGAATGAAAAATGAGGGCTACAATTTTAGTTTTATTTAGAACAAAACTTTTTTCAAATTACCGATCATGTGCTAATTACTACTCACCACTTACTACTTACAAAAAATGAAAAAAATAAAAATAGCCATTAACGGTTTTGGAAGAATTGGAAGAATTTCTACGCGTGTACTTTTGCAAAATAAAAATCTAGAATTAGTAGCGATAAATGATCTTGCAGATGCTGCAACACTTGCGCATCTTTTCAAATATGATTCGATACATCGGAAGTTTCAGGGTACTGTTTCGTCAGAGGAGAATGCGATTGTAATTGATGGACATAAAATTCCGATCTATTCAGAAAAAAATCCGGCTGATCTACCATGGAATTCATTGGGAGTAGATATTGTGCTTGAGTGTACGGGGCATTTTACTGATATAGATGGAGCAGGGCAGCATATTAAGGCAGGAGCGAAGCGAGTAATTATTTCTGGACCTGCAAAAGGCAAGAGTGATATCAAGACAATAGTTTTAGGCGTAAATCAGGAGATACTTACATCGAAGGATATCATTATTTCAAATGCGAGTTGTACAACAAACAATGCAGCACCGATGCTTAAGATCCTCGATACTTTATGGGAGGTAGAGAATGCATTTGTTACAACAGTCCATTCGTATACAGGTGATCAGAATATTCATGATGCTCCGCACAAGGATCTTCGCCGTGCACGTGCAGCGGCAGTTTCGATTATCCCGACAACTACGGGCGCTGCAAAAGCGTTGGGCGATGTATTGCCACATTTGAATGGAAAGCTTGGTGGCGCAGGGATAAGGGTTCCGGCACCAGATGGGTCGCTTACAGATATTACATGTATTCTGAAAGAGAAAGTAACTGTCGAATTAATCAATTCGACGTTTAAAAAGTTTGCAGAAGGCGAGATGAAAGGAATTATGGAATACACTGAAGATCCGATCGTTTCGATTGACATTGTAGGCAATCCAAATTCATGTATTTTCGATTCACAATTGACTACCGTTTTAGATAAGATGGTAAAAATTGTAGGCTGGTATGATAATGAGGCAGGATATAGCAATCGTCTTGTCGAATTGGCTGAAAAAGTTGGAAAAATGATAGACAATTAGACATATTCAAAATATTTTCTTTTTTCTTTTAGGATTTGTTTATTTTATATGAAATTATACCAAGTTTGGGTAAAATAAAATGTTGAATATTGCTTAAAAAACGAACATTTAAGAATTTTATTAAAAAATTAATATAAAATTAAACAATTTAGATTCTTATTAATCGTTTATTTGAACAGAAAGTACAGTAGCGTTGTTAAGCATTAGATCACTGAATTCAACAACCTACTTTTCCAAATGGTACAGTATTTGGAAGGCTTTGATCAGATGAATTCAATTTAGTATTCAAAAATTATTTAGTCATGATTAACAATTCAAAACGCAAAATTAAGTCAGTAAAGCAGCCCGTTGCCGATGCGGTTACCCGCATTAAAGTGCAATTAGATCATAAAACCCTCATGGTTGTTCACAGTATGGCCGCATTTAAGATGTGGAAAAAGCGTTATCCGCTTGCAAAAGTGATAGCCTGAGTGCTGACTAGCACAAGTTTACGATAAAACAAGTTGAAGGTCTCTTTAAAGGGACCTTTTTTATTGCTTTTTTTTTATTTTTTTTTCAAGAAAATTTGCATTTTGAATTCGATTATCTACATTTGCAATCCCAAATTTTAAGGGGAACAAGAATTGTTCATTGAAATTGAATTTTGCCGATGTAGCTCAGTTGGCCAGAGCTACTGATTTGTAATCAGTGGGTCGGGGGTTCGAATCCCTCCATCGGCTCCAGTTCTTTATCAGCACTGGTTTTAGGACCATTGAGAAGGGGAGATACCAGAGTGGCCAAATGGGACGGACTGTAAATCCGTTGCGAAAGCTTCGAAGGTTCGAATCCTTCTCTCCCCACTCTGAAATGTTTGGGTTTGATCAGGCAACTGATTGGATTTAAACAACAAGCGGAAGTAGCTCATTTGGTAGAGCATCAGCCTTCCAAGCTGAGGGTGGCCGGTTCGAGCCCGGTCTTCCGCTCAAAAAGTCTCTGTTGGCTTTGACTACAAGCCAATGTAGCTCAGTCGGTAGAGCACATCCATGGTAAGGATGAGGTCACCAGTTCGATCCTGGTCATTGGCTCAATAGTCGTATAAGGGGTCAAAATTGGGATAGAGTATTTTTTTAATTGAATACTCGAACTGATAAATTTTTAATGCAGGAATTAATAGTTACAAAATGGTTTTAACAGCTGTAATTAATTTTTCCCTGCTATTTTAAAGCAATAAAATTCGAAAGAGAAAAAGACTCTTAGAATAAAGTATATTTTTCGGTGGATCATATTGGGTCTTTTTCACCGGAAACAAAAATAAAGAT
>JAYUWA010000033.1:0-2524 GCA_043753795.1 Bacteroidota bacterium
GAAAACTATTCTTCCATCTGTACTGACAATTCTTGCCCATTCTACTGATTTTTTAGAGTCAAATTTGAGTTCTCTAAAAAATGGATTGGGACTGACTATTAATTTTTTTGAATGTAGATCTTCAATTCCTGTAGTCGAAAGACGAGTAATAAGTATTTGCATTGGAAACTGATTCATTGCCCCCCAATACGGAGCTTCACACTGATTGTCCTGAAGCATATCAAATGTTCCAGGTATAGGTCCGCCATTATTTACATCAAAAAAATAAGCATTCTGAATATACGCATTGGCGATCTGAGAATCTCCGGACGTAAAATAATTCGAGAATAAACTTGAATCCCATGAAATGCTAATTGGATACTGGTAATTAATAGCACGGATATGGTTATTAAGTGTAGATGCATTGAATGGTAATGCATGTGTCTTTGTCGAATCAGGATTATAGTCTGTCATAAAAACATTAAACGCACTTAAATCCATTTGAACTCGCCCTTCTCCCAGCGAAATATCAATTCCAGCTGTAGCAGATGAATCCCAAATATACCAAATAGTATCCCTTGCACCTGAACCGTCTTCAAAAGCAATAGGGAATTTCCATTGTGGTTGAGAAAATAAAGAAGTTGAAATTACAATGCTTGCTAGAATTAATCCAATTTGATGTTTCATTTGTTGTTACTTTAAAGTTTTAAAAATACTATATCAAATATATCAAACATTTTCACTCGGAAAACAATTGTAAATAAATTCAGTCCAATTGAACATTAGATTAAAATTCAGTTAAAAAGAGATGTCAATAAAAAGAGGAATTTGTTTTTCATGGAGTAATATTAGAAAAAAACTAAACAGCTCACTATTTTATTTCCCGCAGATTTGCGCAGAATACGCAGAAAATCCGCAGAGATTCCTGCGGAATGGGAATTAATATTTTTATTCAAAGAAAATAATCTGCGGATTTTCTGCGTATTCTGTGTATTCTGCGGGAGATTTTATAGCATTATTTATATCCCGTAGATCTCAGAAAATCCGCAGAGATGACCCTTGACCTTTGACCCTTAACCTGATTTTATCCTCCCAAAAAATTAACGATGATAATTCGGCGCCTCTTTCACAATTGCCACATCATGCGGATGACTTTCGCGGACACCGGCAGAAGTGATCCTGATGAATGATGCTTTCTGAAGTTCGGTTATTGATTCGGCACCGCAGTAACCCATGCTTGCACGTAAACCTCCGACAAGTTGGTATAACTCTTCGCCTACCAATCCTTTATAGGGGACTTGTCCAACAATACCTTCAGGAACGAGTTTTTTAACATCGTCTGTCTGTGCCTGAAAATACCGGTCTTTTGATCCTTCGCGCATGGCTTCGATCGAGCCCATACCACGGTAAGATTTGAACTTTCTTCCTTCGTAGATGATCGTTTCACCGGGAGATTCTTCTGTTCCTGCTAACAATGAACCCAGCATGACTGTGTTTGCTCCGGCAGCAAGTGCTTTTGCAACATCACCACTGAATCGGATACCACCATCGGCAATGACACATACTTTTGTATTCCTTAATGCCTGGGCAACATCAAATACAGCAGTGAACTGTGGAACACCAATTCCGGCAATTACTCTTGTAGTGCAAATAGAACCCGGACCAATTCCAACTTTTACAGCATCGGCTCCTGCCTTTGCCAGATAAACTGCTGCTGCAGCCGTTGCAATATTTCCTACTATGATCTGTAATTTCGGGAATTCCTTTTTTATTTTTTTCAGCACTTCCACTACACCTTTAGTATGTCCGTGAGCAGTATCGATCGTAATGATGTCAACGCCCGCTTCTACTAAAGCCCGTGCTCTTTCAACGCTATCTTTCGTTACACCAATTGCTGCACCAACTCTTAGCCTTCCATATTCATCTTTACATGCATTTGGTCTGGATTTTACTTTCAGAATATCTTTGTAAGTGATCAGTCCGATAAGTTTTCCTTTCTTATCGATTACCGGTAATTTTTCAATCTTATAATTCTGCAAAATACTTTCAGCTTCTTTCAGATCTTTCACTCCGGTAGTAGTGATCAGATTATCTTTTGTCATGATCTCTGAAACAAGTCGTTCATGATTTTTCTCAAAACGCAGATCACGGTTGGTGCAGATTCCGATCAGAATATGATTGTGATCGATAACAGGAATTCCGCCGATCTTATAATCACGCATGATCTTCAAAGCATCCTTTACCCTTGCATCTTTTTGCAAAGTGATAGGATCATGGATCATTCCGCTTTCGCTTCGTTTAACTTTACGGACTTCTGCGGCTTGCTGGTCGATGGACATGTTCTTGTGAAGCATCCCAATCCCACCTTCCTGAGCGATGGCAATGGCCATTTCAGACTCAGTCACAGTATCCATTGCAGCTGAAAGAATAGGGATATTCAGAGATATAGAATTAGTAAGCTTCGTGTTGACTTTCACCTCATTAGGTAAAACTTCTGAGTAAGCCGGGACTAATAATACATCATCGTATGTGAGAGCTTCGCCGA
>JAYUWA010000034.1:0-7770 GCA_043753795.1 Bacteroidota bacterium
GGCGGTGGCGGTAGCAAAGAATTTGCAGTAAGAGCAAGTGATGCGTATGTCGAGGGCACAATTGATGAATTGGTCATGAAAGATTTTTACATGAGTATTGCTATGGCTAGAGTTTCAACCAGTGCTTGGGAAGCATTTGATCTTAAGATTCTGAAACCCGGACATGACGAGGTAGTACTTAATCCTTCACGCGTTATTTCTGAAGCAAAGCGAGCAGTAATTGAAATGTCTGTTGATGGCTATACAAAACCTGTTCAACGAAAAGATGTGAAAGTACTTGGTAAAAATGGGTTGGCTATGTTCTATGCAGGAGCCAATTCGATGCAGTCAGGGAATTTTATTTCAGAACACGATCAGAAGATCTCAAGGAAACTTGCCTATGTATTATGTGGCGGCGATCTTTCAGCCTACAGTTATGTTTCAGAGCAATACCTGTTGGATCTTGAACGTGAAGCATTTTTATCATTATGCGGAGAGAAGAAAACACTGGAAAGAATCCAGAGTATCCTAACTTCCGGTAAACCATTAAGAAATTAACAATCATTTATAATATGATACACGCAATATATAAGTTAACCATCAATCGAAAGACGCAAATGCTTTTGCTTCTTGCTTTGTTTCCGGTTATGCTGTTTGCACAGGGCTCAGAAGAAAAACCCAAATATGCACCAGGAAAAGAAAAACATAGAAATAAAACAGATGAAATCGGACGTAAACAAGGCCAATGGATGTTCTTCAATACGTTTGGAGATAAGATCGCTGAAATTGATTTTGTCAATGATGTAAAAGAAGGAGTAGAACGAAAATTCTATAGCTACGACAAGCCAAGAGAGGAAACTGAATACTTAGCCGGTGTTAAAGATGGAGTTTATACAAAATATTTTTTCTCAGGACAAGTTCAGTTAGAGGGCGCATATAAAGATGGAAAGAAGGACGGTAAATGGACGAAATATTTTGAAGATGGTTCGATGCGTCAGGATGGAGCTTATAAAAATGGCAGAAAAGATGGCGTCTGGAAATCGTATAGTCGTAAAGGAGTTGTCGTTGGACAAGCCACATATAAAGACGGTGTGAATGTAGAAGAGCTTGAAGCTGCAAAGAAAAAAGCAGATGAAGATAAAAAGGCTGCAGAAAAGAAAGCAGTTGATAAGAAAGGTGGAATACCCGGAGCTAAACCGGTGACACCAACGACAGGTACTGCGCCGGCGAAAACTGTTGAGCCAAAGAAGAAGTAACGAATTTGTAAAAGGAAAATGAAATGAATGCATATATAATTGCCGCCCACCGTACTGCAGTTGGTAAAGCTCCTAAAGGGGTATTTAAAAATACCCGACCGGATGATCTCGCTGTGGCAGTGATCAAACAACTACTTACAGTAGTACCTCAACTCGACAAAGAGCAGGTCGATGATGTAATTGTTGGGAATGCAACACCTGAAGCAGAACAAGGCCTCAACATTGGTCGGATGATTTCGTTAATGGGACTGGATACAGTAAAAGTTCCGGGAATGACCATTAACAGATATTGCGCATCTGGATTAGAGACTATTGCTATTGCATCGGCAAAGATCCATGCAGGTATGGCTGATTGCATTATTGCAGGTGGTGTTGAATGTATGTCACCAATTCCATTTGGCGGTTGGAAGATCGTCCCGAATATAAAATATGTACAAGAGAAGCCTGATTATTATTGGGGCATGGGATTAACTGCAGAGGCAGTTGCGCGGGATTATAAAGTTTCAAGGGAAGATCAGGATAAGTTTGGACTTGAATCGAATCAAAAAGCTGTAGCTGCAATTAAAGAAGGAAAATTTAAAAATGAGATCGTTCCATTTAATGTGCAGGAAATATATCTTGATGAAAAGGAAAAACGACAAGTTCGTGAGTATATAGTTGATACGGATGAAGGTCCGCGTGGAGATTCAACATTGGAAAAAATGGCTACGCTAAAACCTGTCTTTGATGCACGTGGAACAGTTACAGCGGGAAATTCATCTCAGACTTCCGATGGTGCTGCATTTGTTTTGATCGTAAGCGAAAGAATGCTGAAACAACTGAATGTAAAACCAATTGCACGTCTTGTAGATTATGCAGTTGCAGGAGTTGAACCCCGTGTGATGGGAATCGGTCCGATAGAAGCAATTCCAAAAGTCCTGAAACATGCCGGAATGAAATTGAACGATATCCAGCTGATCGAACTGAATGAAGCATTTGCTTCGCAATCGTTGGCTGTAATGCGGACCTTAGACATTGATCAGTCGATCGTGAATGTAAATGGTGGTGCAATTGCACTTGGTCATCCATTGGGTTGTAGCGGAGCAAAATTGTCCGTTCAACTTTTTAATGAAATGCAACGTAGAGAGCAGAAGTTCGGCTTGGTAACAATGTGCGTAGGTACCGGACAAGGTGCTGCCGGCATCTATGAGTTATTTTAATTTACGGAAAAATTTATAAAAGAATATAAATGTTAGATACAAAGAAAGCAACAAAAGGCGGAGAATTTCTGATCAAGGAAACATTAGCAGGTGATGTATTCATTCCGGAACAATGGACTGAAGAGCAATTAATGATTGCACAAACGTGTCAGGATTTTTTGGAAGCAGAAGTTTACCCGAATCTTGATCGTATCGATTTACAGGAAGAAGGTTTAATGCAATCGATCCTTGATAAAGCAGGTGAACTTGGTTTGCTTGGAATATCTATTCCTGAACAATACGGTGGCTTTGGAAAAGATTTTACAACAGGAATGCTTGCAACAGAAGTTCTGGGTGCCGGACATTCTTTTTCAGTAGCATATGCTGCACATACAGGAATTGGAACATTGCCTATTTTGTATTATGGTAATGATGCGCAAAAAAGTAAATACATTCCGAAATTATCAAGCGGAGAATGGAAAGCAGCTTATTGCTTAACAGAACCGGGCAGCGGATCTGATGCAAACTCAGGAAAGACAAAAGCTGTTTTATCTGCCGACGGGAAAAATTATATCATCAACGGCCAGAAAATGTGGATCACCAATGGTGGTTTCGCAGATGTCTATATCGTTTTCGCAAAAATTGATTCTGATGAAAACCTTTCTGCATTTATTGTAGAGAGAAACTTTCCCGGTATCACTCTGAATCCGGAGGAACATAAAATGGGGATCAAAGGAAGTAGTACCCGTCAGGTATTTTTCAACGATTGCGTTGTACCTGTTGAAAATATGTTGAGTGACAGAGGTAACGGATTTAAGATCGCTGTGAACATCCTGAATCTGGGCCGAGTGAAACTTGCCGGAGCTGCTATTGGCGGATCAAAACGAGTGAGTACTCTTGCAATAGGATATGCCAATGAACGTCAGCAATTCGGAAGACCAATTGCAAAATATGGAGCGATCCGTTATAAACTTGCTGAGCAGGCGATCCGTATCTTTGCATGTGAGTCTGCAATTTTCAGATGCTCACAGAATATTGAAGATGCGATCAACGATCTCATCGCAGGTGGAATGGAAGAAGGTCGCGCAAAATTAAAAGGCGTAGAGCAATTCGCTGTTGAAGCCGCAATCTTAAAAGTTCATGGAAGTGAAGTATTAGATTATGTAGTTGATGAAGGTGTTCAGGTTTATGGTGGAATGGGGTATAGCTCAGAGGGACCGATGGACCGTTCGTATCGTGATTCCCGGATCAACAGGATCTTTGAAGGTACCAATGAGATCAACAGAATGCTTATAGTAGATATGATGCTCAAACGTGCAATGAAAGGTGAGCTGGATCTTCTTGGTCCGGCAACTGCAGTTGCTAACGAATTAATGTCAATCCCTGACTTTGGATCGGGAACAGGAGAGCTTTTCGAAGCAGAAAAAATATATATTTCCAATTTCAAGAAAGCAGTTTTACTGGTTGCAGGAGCAGCAGTTCAGAAACTAATGATGGAACTTGCAAAAGAGCAGGAAGTTCTGATGAACATAGCCGATATGATGATCGAACTCTATGTTTGTGAATCTATCCAGTTACGTGTTGAAAAACTGGTAGGCATCAAAGGAGCAGAAGCTTGTAAAGAGCAGATTGAAATGATGCGTGTTTACATCAATGATGCATCAGATAAGATCAATAAATCAGGAAAAGATGCAATCGCTTCATTTGCTGAAGGCGATGAACAACGAATGATCTTGATGGGATTAAAGCGTTTTGCAAAAGTTACTCCCCTCAATGTTCGCGACTCCCGCCGACTGATCGCCGCAAAATTATTGACGGAGAATCGGTACTGCTATTGATTCGTTTGTTCATTTATAGTTTTTCATAGTAACTTTTCGGTACATTACAATGAAGGTCAAAGGTCAAGGGTCAAAGGTCATTGCGATTATGAACTGTCTTGCCTTTGACCCTTAACCTTATATTCAGCCGCCAAACAGCTCCGTAAACTTACCAAAATACAAACTTTCGAAAACAATCACCCCTTACCCCGCAGGCACACTTTTTTCATTTCCTCCAAAAAGAAAATGAATTTATGCTGTTAATGCGCAGTAAAAATGACCTTTTCTTAACCTTTTTTTCAACTCAAAATTAATCTGATTTAACTTGAAAAGAACTAACTTTGCCCATAATTTTCTCCACAAGTGCTGAAAAAACTACTATTTGTAATTCTTTTATTACTCTTTAACGGAAGTAATAATTCTAATGCTCAGTTTTTTCAGAAAGCATATGGAGAGCAGAACGACCGTGAAGGTGTGTATTTTCAATCTGTTTCAAATGGGTATATTATTGCAGGTACTGCTCTCGATACAACTTACAACACTCGTGGTTATTATATTGTAAAGATCGATAAGACCGGACAAAAAGTCTGGGAGCGACACTATTCAGATGCTTTCAGCGCTTATGCCTATGGCCTTGCGGTTTTGGATAATGGAAATATTGCTGTTGTAGGAACTCATGCCGGTATATTCTATACTGCTCTTGCAGAGGTTCTGTTGCTTGATTCAATGGGAAACTTTCTTGGCTCACAAACCTTTCCACCATTAGATGGCTGGGGTACAAGTGGAGTTGGAATTGTAAAGACGGCTGATTCATCTGCTGCAATTACTATTTATACGGATGGATTTATCTCGACAAATTATTATTCCATCTACCGGTTGAATCAGGATCTTTCTCCACGTTGGACTGAGTTCGTTGGTTATGATGGGTCATTGGTAAATAGTCATAGCATGATAAATAGTGCAGCCGGCGATTTCTTTTCATTGGGGTATTACGACATGTATGTCTACGGTCCGCAGTTGGAGTTTCAGGTTTCTAACATCCGGAAATTCGATGCAAGTGGAAATCTTCAATTAGATTCACTTTACGATTTTCAACTTCAAACAATGTCGATCTCACCAACGAGCGATGGTGGATGTATAATAGCAGGAAAAAAAGATAACGGTGGACAAACAGATTTTTTTCTGATCAAACTTGATGCAAACGGTGAGGTTAACTGGACCAATGAATTTGGTTCGTCATTGAATGAAAATGTTGTACAGGCTGTACAAACTTCTGATGGCGGTTATGCTTTGATAGCAACCGTTCCGGATTTGGTCCTGTTAAATCAAAATGATATTATATTTGTTCGTTGCGATGCAAATGGTGACAGTATCTCAAGCAAACAAATGGGTTCTACATTGAATGAAATTGCTTTGCATCTTGAGCAAACACCGGATAGTAATTTTGCAATACTTGGAACTACATCCGGATTCGGACCTAACCATATTTATTTTGCGGTTGTGGATTCTCTAGGCAATCCCACTGCTGAATATTCGATTACCGGAACAGGTAGATATTTTTGTGAAGGTGATACATTAACACTTAATATAAATCCGATCCCTGATACTTCAATGCATATATTATGGTCAACCGGTGATACAATATCTCAGACATCAGTGTTCACGACAGGAAACTATTCTGCAATAATTACAGATAGTTTAGGAAATTTTGTTGAGACAAGCACTTATTCTGCATTTTTTGCTGCTACTCCTCAAGTTTCTATTGGAAGTGATTCAATGGGAATTTGTGAGACCGCTGAATTAATTAATTCCATTACTGCAGATTTTACAATTCAATATCAGTGGTATTTAAATGATACACTGATCCCGGGTGCGAATACTGGAAATTATAAACCGACAGGCACAGGTGTGTATATGCTTATTGCAACAAATTACTGTACATCAGATACTGATGTAGTCTTCATAGATTCAATCTACTCAAATCCTCCGGTTCCAATTTTAGTTTCACCTTCAGTTGACTATGTATGTGCCGGAGATAGTTTGCAAATTACAGCACTGGTCGATACTTCATCTGCACTGCAATGGTATTTATCAGACGATTTTAATTCTTACATTATAAATGGTGAAGTAGATTCGATTTATTATGCAACCTTCGATGGAGTATTTTTTGTCAGGGTAACGGATGTAAATGGTTGTATTAATTATTCAGATCCGAAATCTGTAGCATTCGATAATATTCCTGCATTAGTAAACACTAATGGCCCTTCTGCATTTTGTCAGGGTGGGGAAGTAGAGCTTTCTACAGAACCGGGTAGGAATTTTTTATGGTCAACTACTGATACTTCATCTACTATTACAGTAAATACAGCTGGAGATTATTTCGTTTCATATGTTAGTCAATTTGGATGTTTTAAGAGCTCTGATACTATTTCTATAACTGTACTACCAAGTCCGGTTGTTGATATAGGTCCGGATACGACTGTGTGTAATGACGTAATTTATGTTCTTGATGCAGGTCCGGGGTTCAATAATTATCTATGGAATTTAGGAACTGTATCCCAGTCTATTTTTTTACTGTCGTTTTCAACAGCAATTGATACACAAGTCGCTTTTGTTTTTGTAACAGATACAAATGGATGTACAAACAGCGATACTGTTCAGGTTATTTTTGATATCTGTATAGGTGTAGAGGATATTGCTTACGATGAGAATGTTTATTTATATCCTTCTGTCTTGCAATCCGGAGAAAGAGTGAATATTCATTCTGATATGAACGGGAATACGCTTGTAATGTATGATATGAACGGGAAGGTTATTTACCGTAAAGAATTTGCCAATGACCTAAGTGAATTTCTTAATTTCCCTCAAGGAGTATATGTCTATAAAATCGAGAATACACACAAGCAATCGAAGGTTGGAAAGATGATTATTAAATGAAAAAATAAATCTACTATTTTAAATGTTTGATTTTTGAAGATTTTCTCAATATTTCTATTAATAAGTGCGTAAGTTCTTGCTCAAATCTATTGCCTGTTTCCTGATTTTAGTAGTAACTTTGTATTAATGAAATCGGCGAAGAAATCCTTTGTGTTATTTATTGCAGTGCTCCTGCTGGTTTCCTGTAGTGGAGTTTTTGTGATGATTCATACATGTATGGCTTCAAAGAAAACGGAGATCACTTTTTCTGATAAACATAATTGCTGCAATAAAAAAAAGAAGTCAGCAAATAACTCAAATGTTGAAAAAAAGTGCTGTACTGTTGATTACAAATATCATAAGTTAAGTGTTGTGTCAGTTCCGGTTCAGGACCATTCGACAGTTGAATATTTTGTTTATAACTACCCTGTTTTTGAATTTAAAATTACAGCGATTGAAAGATCAACGTTTCCTATAGTACATTCTCCACCTATACTATTTCAGGACTTTTCTATTGAATTTCGTCAACTCTTGATTTGAGATTGTCTCAGTTTGTATTTTTTATCCTTCAATGATCAATTGTTATAAGCTTAGTTTGCTTTTCAACAGGATCAAATAATCTAA
>JAYUWA010000035.1:0-23210 GCA_043753795.1 Bacteroidota bacterium
TAGATCAAACTTTGTGATCGCTCTTGACTTGCGTAAATAATCAGCAACGCCATTTAAGTCAGCGATGAATTGCGGATAGATATATGTTTCCGGATCAATGTTAAAATCACTGCTGCTTCCATAACCACGATAATCGTACATGGCAACATTCCAGCCTGCAGAAAGAAACTGACTTGCGATCTCAATGTTGTCGGCCATGTTTCCATCGCCGCTACCACTGATGATTACCCAGTTTGTTGTCTTCTTCGCAGTCTCGAAAAACCATGCATTTAAAGTTGCGCCATCTTTTGTGGGCACCTTTTCTTCCTTATAAGTCATTCCGTACTTCTCAGGCTTTGTTGCATATTCTCTCGAAGGATTCAATGCTGAAGAAGCATTTGCAAAAAGCAGGCATGTTGCTGCCAAAAACAGTTTTGATTTCATATCTGATAAATAGAAGTTTAATGTTTGGGTAAAGTTAACTAAAATCATCTAATACAAATCTGGAATTAGTCTGTATTTATTACTAAAAATGAACAGGTTTGACTAAAAGAAAAAGGACAAAATTAATCCACCTGACACACATGGACTAAAACCGGGCTTCGCTCCGTATAAAGCGGAATTGCTATAAAAATATCTTCGATTAATTCCTACGTATTGTATTCCATTAACATATTGTTCAGTCAGATAATCGTTATAGGACATTCCTATTCCACCATATAGTTCAACAACTGCTCTCCCTGTTAGCAGGGTTTGATAACCGTAATTTAACATCAGGTGTGTAGAAGAAAAATGAATCTGATCAACTACAAATTTTGAATATCCGATTTCCGGTTTAAGATATGAGCCGTAAAAAGAGGTTGCGAATATTTTTGAAGGCTCAATAAATTTGTATCCAAGTTATATGAAAAACCCTTTTGAAGAGTAGCGCTTTTCGACACTTTCATTTCCGGTACCTATGTATGCGATCTTAAATTCGATGGATTGATTTCTGAAAAGATGTCGTTCATATCCAAAGCAAATATCGTTGGTTAAGGAGGAGAGAGTTTCCCATTTTATACTGTTTTTGTGGACCTTTAATTTAGTAAGTTGCGCTGCTCTTTTAGCGGAAACCTCGAGAGATCTGTTCGAGTAGTTGATCACTGTACCTGATTCCAAAAAAATGTAAAGCACTTTCGATTTTCTGATAACAAAAGTTGGCCCATTTAAATCGGTTGGCAATTTATAGGTGATCTCTACATCGCCGACAGTAATTATTCTCCCAATTAGAATTTCACCTGATCGCAATTGTAAAGTATCCTGTGCAGAGGAAAATTTTGTGAGAGCAATTTGAAATAAAAGAAACAATAAAATACTTAGTTGAGAAATTTTCATTATGCAAGTTTAAGTAAATAATAGCTATAAAATATTCGCCATAAAGGGTTGTTTATTTATTTCGCTCAACGAAAAAACCCACTTTGATATTTGAATTATGCATATTCAGTCGCAAAAAAAATCGCATTAAAAAAGCCCCGGTGAATTTTCACCAGGGCTATATGATAATTTTTTTTGAAAATTATTCTACAGTTACCGATTTGGCCAAATTTCTTGGCTGATCCACGTTACATCCTCTCAACACTGCTATGTGATAAGAAAGTAATTGAAGCGGAACAACAGATATTAATGGAACTAGAATGTCATCTGTTTCCGGAACTTCGATACAATAATCGGCCATACCTTTTACAGTCTCATCACCTTCGGTGATAATGGCGATCACAATTCCTTTACGTGCTTTTACTTCCTGGATGTTACTTACTACTTTTTCGTAAGTCTCATTTTTAGTTGCAATCACAACTACCGGCATCTCTTCGTCGATTAAAGCGATCGGACCGTGCTTCATTTCGGCAGCAGGATAACCTTCAGCGTGTATGTAAGAGATCTCTTTCAGCTTTAATGCGCCTTCAAGTGCTACAGGGAATCCGTAACCACGTCCAAGGTACAATGCATTTGGAGCATCTTTAAAACGTTCAGCTAATAATTTGATAGCGTCATTGGCAAGCAATGCTTTTTCAACTTTCGCAGGAATTGCTTCAAGTTCATTCAGCAACTGATGAAAACGTGAATCAGTAATGGTTCCTCTTGAACGAGCCATTTGAAGGGCCATCAAAGTAAGAACTGTTACCTGTGCTGTAAATGCTTTTGTAGAAGCAACACCGATCTCAGGACCGGCATGCGTATATGCACCGGCATGTGTAGCACGCGGGATCGATGATCCTACAACATTACATACACCGAATATAGTTGCACCTTTTGATTTTGCTAATTCAATTGCTGCAAGTGTATCTGCAGTTTCACCTGATTGCGAAATAGGAATCACAATATCATCTTCATAGATAACAGGATTTCTGTAACGGAACTCAGATGCATATTCAACTTCAACAGGAATACGAGCAAGATCTTCGATCAGATATTCTGCAACCAATCCGGCATGCCATGAAGTACCACATCCTATGATGACGATACGTTTAGCATTCACAAATTTGTTTTCGTATTCTGCAATTCCGCCCATACGTAAGAAGCCTTTCTTTGCATCTATACGTCCGCGCATACTATCCCAGATCGAACGAGGTTGTTCGTAGATCTCTTTTAACATGAAATGTTCATAGCCACCTTTTTCAAGCTGCTCTAATTTCATTTCAAGTTCGTGGATATACGGGGTCTTTACCTGATTTTCTATGGTCTTTACAGTTAGCTTGCCATCTTTGATGTAAGCAACTTCGCCATCGTTCAGATAAATTACATTGTTTGTATATTCAATGATCGGTGTTGCGTCAGAAGCAACAAAATATTCGTCTTTGTTTTTTCCGACACCTAAAACGATCGGACTGCCTTTACGTGCGCAGATAAGTTCATTCGGATTGTCTTTCGAAAGTACAACGATAGCATACGCACCGATAACTTCACCTAATGCTAAACGTACTGCTTCTTCCAGACTGACATTTCCATTTTCATGGATGTCTTCGATCAGGTGAATCAGAACTTCTGTATCAGTATCGCTATTGAATGTATGTCCGCGTTTTATTAACTCAGCTTTGATTGAAGAATAATTCTCAATGATTCCATTGTGAATGATTGCAAACTTCGATGATTGAGAATAATGCGGGTGAGCATTTCTGTCGTTCGGTTCACCATGGGTGGCCCAACGGGTATGACCCATGCCGATCTTTCCGACAACGTCTTTTCCTTTAACGAAGTCGTTCAGGTCACTTACTTTTCCGGCTTTTTTGTAAACTTTAAGATCTCCATTTAAAATGGCAACACCTGCACTATCATATCCACGATATTCAAGTCTTTGAAGTCCTTTAATAATGATAGGATAGGCTTCACGGTATCCTATGTATGCAACGATTCCGCACATGGTGTGTAATTAATTTATTTTGGTGTAGTAAAGAGATAACTTCATTTTGTAATTAGCATGAGTACTACTTCCAATTACCACTCTGTTAGGAATTACACCTGCACTGGCAACAACGAGATAAAAGTCACTGTTGTTATATGTTCCATCCAGGATGCCCTGAATTTGTCGTGCGATGTTGAATGTGTAAGTGTTCGTAGAGGTATTAAATTCTCCGCCAAAGTATCCACTCGATTCGAAATAGTCGATTGGAAACGTGTTTAACCCTGCATCAGATTTTGTTGTAAGGAATAAACGTGAAGCAACCGGAAATAATCCCGGTGCAGTACTTTGAGCAGTTATTTTTAACTCTGCTTTATTTACTACAATACTGCCGGAGTCGTCAAAATGTTTCAAATATGGCAATGAAATCTTTGTCTTAACACCTGACATTCCTTGGACAAAACAAAGCGAGTCCGTAGTGCCTGAAGTAAGATAAGGTTCAACAACAGATCCGGCTACATTATGTGTGAAATTATTTACCCGTGCATTAACTAATGAGAAGTTGTATTTTTTCGCTACAGTGTCATTATGAAAATAAAGAGTCAGGGCTGAATTAAAAAAATTCATTGCTGAAATAGCACCTTTTCCTGAAGTAACAGAAGATCCGGATTCAATTTTCAAACCTTTGAAAAAGGTCAGCCAGTTTGCATTGCTGGACAATGAACTTAATCCATTCTGTGACAAAATAACATTGGCAAGGGTCGTATCCAGTGCAATACGTAATTGAGCAAGTTTCCTAGTGGTATCTGATGGAAGTACAACGTCTGCCAGCGATGGTTTGTAAGTGGCAGTTCCGACCGGTGTTGGATCAAATGCAAAAGATGAATTAGAATAGTAAGTGCTGTCAATACTCATATCACCTGTAAGATGATACACATTTACGCTTTGATTTTCTGAAGTGTCACCATAGATACTGTTGTATCCAAGTACAAGGACTAAAGAATCAGCAACAGGATTAGTACCAAATGCAGGAGTACCTGCCAGACTAACCTGAGTATAGATCGAAGCGGTTGCAATTCCAAATGTAGGATCGTTGATGCAACCGAGTAATTGTAGCGAAAGTTCATCGGTTTGAAGGGAATCTTCCTGCAGTATTGTTGTGATCAATGTACTTGTATCTGAAAATACAGTTTGCAACTGATCGCCGGGCGGAAGTACATTCAAACCAAGTTCATCAGGATCTTTACATCCTGAAAAAAGTAGTATTCCAGCCAATATAGGCTGAATTATTAAAAAAGATTTCCTCCACCAAAGGGTAGAGGAAGTCTTATTAGTTGAATTCGTAAGGTTCTGTAAATTGTTCTTTACAAGATTTCCTTTAGATGGGGAGGCATCCGGAAATTTTTGATTCATAGTTTATTCGGCAAGAACAGGTTCTTGTTCTAAAAGTTCATCATAAAAATCAGAGCAGGCAGCTACGAAAGCGCTTTCATCTTCGAAGTTTTGATAATCCAATACAGGCTTACCGGCTTTTTTCAGATACGTATCTAATACTGCGTTTTTACCATCACAACCTTTGATAATGCCATCACACAACTTCATAGCTGCTAGATTTACATTTACCATTGAAGGTTCTTTGTAAAGTTTCGAATCTTCAGCAGTTACGCCGTCCATTTTCAACTTCTTGATAAGGTTTGGACTCATTGTATCGTCCAGATCCTGATAGTACGAAGAGTAAACGACACGACTGTTCTTAAACATCGGATCGTCTTTGTAACCTGTTTTTACGAAGAAAGGGATCAAAGAGGTCATCCAGCCGTGACAGTGGATAACATCGGGAGCCCAGCCCAGTTTTTTAACGGTTTCTAATACTCCACGACAGAAGAACACCATACGGTCTTCATTATCTTTGTGGAATTTTTTCTTCGCATCGCGGAAGATTGATTTTCGTTGGAAATACTCGTCATTATCGATAAAGTAAACCTGCATCCGCGCACTCTGGATAGAAGCAACTTTGATAATTAATGGATGATCTGAATCGTCGATGATAAGATTCATTCCTGAAAGACGAATTACTTCATGTAACTGATTTCTTCTTTCATTGATCAGTCCAAAGCGTGGCATGAATGTTCTGATCTCTTTTCCTTTTTCCTGAATTCCTTGAGGAAGGAATCGGGCAATTTTCGAAATTTCAGTCAACTCAAGGAACGGTGTAATTTCCTGTGAAATAAATAAAACTTTCGCTTTCTTCATTCTTGAGATTGGATTTATAAATTTGACGCAAAGATAGTGAATATAGAGCAGTTGTTCAAATCTGCAAATGGTTTTAACGACAATCCTAGGATAAGGTGACAGTTAAAATCAAGTAAGGTTATCTAAGTGGTTGATTACTAAGGAGGAATTCTTATCATTTTTGTTCATAATGATTATTAAAAATAAAATTGATTATAAAAGATGCAGATCTATACTAAAACTCAGGAAACCACTCGTTTTCTTGCAAAACAGCGCGAAAGCGGACTTAAACTGGGTTTTGTTCCGACGATGGGAGCGCTACACGCCGGTCATACTTCTCTTGTTGAAAAGGCTAAACGGGAAAACGATTTGGTAATTGTGAGCATTTTTGTCAATCCCACACAATTCAATAATCCTGAAGATCTGAAGAATTATCCAAGAACTCCGGAAGACGACCACAAAAAACTCATTGCTGCCGGAGCAGATCTGCTTTTCGAGCCATCAGTCAATGAAATTTACACGCATGGTCTAAAAGAAGGTAAAGAAGTCGATTTAGGAAAACTGGAGCATGTCCTAGAAGGCGCCCATCGTCCCGGACATTTCAAAGGAGTGGTCCAGGTTGTTTCTAGATTGTTTGAGATCGTACAGCCTCACACAGCATATTTCGGTGAAAAGGATTTTCAGCAATTGGCAGTGATCAGGAAAATGACAGAAGCGCTCAGATTTCCGGTCGAAATCATCGGCTGTGAAACAATGCGAGAAGAAAGTGGACTGGCAATGAGTTCACGAAACTTAAGATTGTCAGAGGAAGAAAGAGAAACAGCAACACAGATCTATAAAGCAATGCAATATGTCCACGATAACCGAAAAGAGTTAGGTGCAAGTGTAGCATTGAAAAATGCAACTGATACAATCAACTCACATCCACCTTTGAAAGTGGAATATCTCGAGATCGCTGATGCAAATGAGCTGCAACCGATTTCAGAAAATGATCATTCAAAAAAAGCCAGGATCTTCGCAGCAGTTTTTTGTGGACCTGTGAGGTTGATTGATAATATGGAAATTTAGTGTTTAAAACATAGAGAACATGGAGAATACACAAGTCCATAGAAGTTTCTAAGAATTCCATTCCATGCACTCATTGTGTTCTCCATGCACTCTATGTTTTATTTTAAAAACCTTATTCAATTCAATTCCGTAACTTTCTTAAATAAATCAATAAGATCATGTTCGAAAATCTCCTCAACCTCGTAAAGGAACACGCCGGCCCTGCAATCGTTGACAATCCCGCAATTCCCAATCAGCATAATGATGCTGCAATAAAAGAAGCTACTACCGGAATAATGGATCAGCTCAAATCGTCAGTAGCAAGCGGAGGAATTGGCCAGTTAACATCAATGTTCAGCGGAGGAAATACAGCAAGCAATCCGATGGTACAAAACATCAGTGCAAGCGTTGCAAAAAATCTCGCTTCTAAATTCGGCATCAGTCCGCAGCAGGCAAACAATATTGTACAATCTCTTATCCCGAAAGTCATGGCTGCTTTCGTTTCCAAAACAAACGATCCGAATGACAAAAGTTTTGACATTAAAGACATCATTAGTTCTCTCTCAGGCGGAAAAGGTGTGGATGATTTGATGGGTGGATTGAAGAAGATGTTTTGAAATAAGGTCAAAGGTTAAAGGTCAAAGGTCAAGCTGTTTACAAGAAAGCCACGTGACCTTTGACCTTTAACCTAATTAATCCACCATCTCCCATTTCCCTTCCGGCCCAATAGTATAAGCCAATCCATTGCTCATAGTATAAATTTCTTTTCCTGTCAACGGATCCGTGTGATTTGATTTTTCGTAGATGGTAATACCATTGTTCTCACGACTGAGGTAATTTAATAAAGCGGGCATAGTTGGCGCTATATCGTGCAACCATTGTCCGTCTTCTTCTTTTACAAATGCCTGGCTCATACTTTTGTTTTAATGATGGTTTGAAAAGATACTATGCAAAAGTCAATCCTTTGGTTTTTATTTTTAATTCTTGCCTTTGATACATCATTGAAGGGGCAGAATGTCGACAATGTAACTTCATTACGTTCTTCCGAAGCTGAAAAGGAAATTCGTTTCTATTATGATAACGATTTTTTTTCTGCGCAAGATTATTACTATACGCAAGGGATCAATCTGGCCTACATCCATCCGGTGCTAAAAAATAATCCGGCGAATTATCTTTTAGTAAAACTAAAGTCAGAAGCAGCAGTTCATGGTCTGTCAATCGAACACAATGTTTTTACACCTTCTTCCATCCGCCATGAAGAAGTGTTGTTGAACGATCATCCATTCTCTGCATTTTTGTTAATGAAATCATTTGTAAGAACTGAAAGTGAATCTTCGCGCGATGTGTTGAGTTCTGCACTGTCAATCGGATTTATTGGACCGGCTGCTTTCGGTAAGGAGATGCAAACGTCAATTCATACCTGGCTGGACAATCTTTTACCATTAGGATGGGACCATCAGATAAGAAACGACTTGCTGTTAAATTATCAGGTGAATTTTGAAAGAAGGTTTGTAATGGTTCCGGGAAATTTTCATTTGGCAGGAGTAGGATCAGTGAACGCAGGAACTTTGCGTGACGATATTGCAGCGGGTGCACAGTTTAAATTAGGTAAATTCTATGAATCTCCGGATAGCAGGTCTGCAGTTTTTTTGTTTGGAAAAAGTGTCGTCAATTGTAATTTTTATAATTCAGTTTTGAGTGGCGGAGTTTTTAATCGAAAGAGTGAATATGTTTTGCCTTCAGAAGAGATCAACCTGTTTAAACTACAACACACTTTAGGAATTAATGTTAAGATCAGAAAATTTACGTTCGAATATTTTCAGTCGTATGTTTCAAAAGAATTTAAATCCGGGATGAGTCATCGGTATGGTGGGATATCAATTGGATATAGTTTTAAATAAACATAGAGAGCATGGAGTGCACAATGAGAGCACAAAAATTAGTCGAAGTTGTGAGGATAGAAATTTAGTGATCTCATTGTGTATTCTCCATGTTCTCTATGTTTTAAAATCAGACAGTACATGTTTCATACTCAAAATCGTTTCTTCAATTTCTTCCCCCTTCGTAAACCTCCCCAACGAAAACCGTATCGAAGCATACGCATCTTTCTCCTTCAATCCCATTGCAGTCAATACATGCGACGGCTCGGGTAATGCTGATGAACAGGCGCTGCCTGTAGCCATTGCAATATTCGGAAGTGCTTTCATGATCTCGTCAGCCTTTCTTCCGTGGAAAGTAAGATTTGAAGTATTTGGTAAACGATGTTTTATATTACCGTTTATCGATGCACCCAGATCACACAATTCCTGTTCGAGTCGCGTACGCAAAATTGAAATGGTTCCATCCATTTCCATCAACTCTGCTTTTGCAAGTTCACATGCTTTTGCAAATCCGACAATTCCCGGCACATTCAACGTCCCGCTGCGGAGGTTACGTTCATGTCCGCCGCCATCGATCTGAGCAATAAGTGTAACCCGCGGATTTTTTCTTCGCACATACAACATTCCGATTCCTTTTGGACCGTACATTTTGTGAGCAGACAAACAAAGCAGATCGGCTTTCAATTCTGAAACGTCAGTACGGATCTTTCCACCGGCTTGTGTTGCATCGCAAAACAAAATCGAATTTTTCGAATGTACAATATCAGCGATCTGATCGATAGGAAGTATGACACCGGTTTCATTGTTGGCAAGCATGGCGCACACAAGAATAGTGTCATGACGAATAGAGTTCTCCAGTAAGTTTAAGTCGAGCATTCCATCTTCAAGAACAGGTAGCACAGAGATCTCATATCCAAGAGATTCAAGGTGACTACAAGTATCCAGAACTGCTTTGTGTTCAGTTGCAATGGTAACAATGTGTTTGCCTTTTGATACATACGCTTCAGCGACACCTTTAATTGCCAGATTGATTGCTTCAGTGGATCCGGAAGTAAAGATGACCTCATTTTCCTCAGCACCAATAAAATCTGCAATCAAAGCCCTCGATTTCTTTACAGCTTCATCGGCGATCCATCCAAACGGATGGGAACGACTGGCAGCATTTCCATAATGCTGAATGAAGAAAGGAAGCATAGCCTCCAGAACAGCAGGAGCGACGGGGGTTGTAGAATTATTGTCAAGATAAACGATAGAATCCTTCATAGGAATGAAACAAATTTCTTTACTTTGGACATATTTTCAAGATAAATTCAATGCAAAGTACGACATCATCCCATCACCACCATCATCATAACGAAGAACATTTTGAGCAATCTGCAACCGTGCGCGATGTAGTCATAGGAATGGCCGATGGCTTAACAGTTCCTTTTGCATTGGCAGCAGGACTAAGCAATGCTGTTTCGAATAATGATATTATTATCACAGCAGGTTTTGCCGAGATCATTGCAGGGTCAATTGCAATGGGACTAGGTGGATACCTTGCCGGTAAAACGGAAATAGAACATTATGATTCAGAATTGAAGCGCGAGTATGCTGAATTGGAAACACATTACGAAGTAGAGCGCAAGGAAGTAAAGGATATTTTTGCCGGCTATGGCTTGTCGCCTGAATCGCAAGAGATCATTATGAATGAAATGGAGAAGGACAAAGACAAATGGGTCGACTTCATGATGAGATTCGAATTAGGTTTAGAGAAACCGGACATTAACAGAGCTAAATTAAGTGCACGTAATATCGGAGTAGCATATATTGTTGGAGGAACTGTGCCATTGATGGCTTATATTTTCACTGATACTCCAATGGAAGGTTTGAAATACTCCTCTGTTATCACTGTCGTTTGTCTTTTATTCTTCGGCTATTTTAAAAGCAAAGCGACCGGACAAGATCCTGTAAAAGGTTCATTCAGGACAGCGATGATAGGCGTCCTTGCAGCAGCAGCAGCATATTTCTTTGCTCATCTGTTTACACTTTAAGAAATGATTGCAACGATTAATATTCAGGGAAAAGATCGTCAATGCGATCTTTCAAAACCAATTGATCTTTCTATTCCTATCATGGCCGGAAAAGAAAATGTAAATGCATTTTATATCGATCCGGTAACTTTCATTCCGTTTCAGGTCGGAAGTTTTGTCGGCGATGTGAATCAAGGTGGTGCATGTAATGTGAATACGATCACGATCAATCCACATGGCAATGGAACGCATACAGAAACAGTCGGACATATTTCAAAAGAAAAATTTCCGATCAGAAATAGCTTAGATAGATTTTTCTTTTATGCAAAATTGATTACACTTTTTCCCGCAAACATCAACGGCGATCAAGTAATGACTTTGGATCAACTGAAATTAATCCAACTTGAGAGTGCAGAAGCTTTGATTATTCGTACAATGCCAAATTCAACAGAGAAAAAGACCAGACAGTATTCAGGAACAAATCCGGCGTACATGACTGCAGAAGCCGCATTGTATCTGAGAGAATCAGGCATTAAACATTTGCTTCTCGATGTCCCCAGTATCGACAGAGAAGATGATGGTGGAAAATTATCCGCACATCATGCCTACTGGAATTATCCCGCAAGTCCTAGAACAGATTGCACGATCACAGAACTGATCTTTGTCGATGAAAAAATTGCTGATGGATTTTATCTGTTGGAATTGCAGTATGCTGCTTTTGATAATGATGCGAGTCCGTCGCGGCCGATACTTTATGCTTTGAAATAATTTCGGATTGAATCTCAATGAAGTACCGGCATAACTAATTCTAGTGAGAATTATTTCCCGCAGATTTTCGCAGATAAGGCGCAGATAAATTCGCAGATTTTCCCTTTTTCAATTTACCTGATTTGATTAACTACTCTATAACTCTCAAATAAAGTTTGAGAGTATAAGTTTTGTAATGACCTATCTGCGTATTTATCTGCGCCTTATCTGCGAAAATCTGCGGGAGATAAAATAGGGTCGCCTAGTTGGACTCTAGTCTGCAGACTCACCCCAGCTCGAACTTAACTCGAAGCTAGAACTACGATTTTATTTAGAATCATTCTTAATTACCCATAAATCTGTCCTTTCCGAACTAAGTCGCATTTTTCAAAACGACTGACGAAAGTCCTTAATAGTGAAATCGTTTCAAATGAAAAGTTAATAAAGTATTTATATTGTTGATAACCACATGCATTAGTTTTTAATTTTTTTTACTGAAAAACTTTTTAGAGTTGCCGATTGTGATAAATTTGCACCCGTTCGTGAAAAACTGACAATTTAATGACTGCTAGTGGTCGAAACCTTCATTTTCTGAACAATATTCCTCCGTTGTGCAACGGACTAACAAAATCAACATGAATTACCCTTACATCGCCCGGTACTTTGCGTTTATAATTTCGATATTCTTCATCACTTTGTTCGGTGCCAATACGGCAAGTGCGCAAGACGGAGAAGCTCTTTGGAAAGCAAATTGTACTTCTTGTCACGCCGTAAAAGAAAAAGTTATCGGACCTGCATTAGCAGGTGTTGAAACTCGTCGTTCAGAAGAATGGCTGATCAAATGGATCAGAAATTCTCAGGCAATGATCAAAGCCGGAGATCCGGATGCTGTAAAACTTTACAACGAATACAACAAGGTTGCCATGACATCTTTCAACCTGAAAGATGAAGAGATCAAAGCCATCCTTGCTTACACAAAGAAAGTAGCTGAAACTCCTGATGCAGTCCCAACAACACCTACAGGTGGAGTCGGACAACCGGTTGAAGAAAAACCTATCTGGCCATATTTATTAATTGCAATCGTTTTACTTTATTTGATTGCCGGAGTTTTAAGAAAAGTACAGGACACACTTGCACATGCTGTTCGTACAAAAAATAATGAACCACATCCGATCCCGCAACCTGCGAAAGTTCGTAACCGTGAGTGGGTTCGTCAGAACAAAAAATTAATTGCCGTAGCTCTTTTAGCACTTACATTAATAGGTAGTGTAAAAGGATGGTACAGTTTACAGTCGATCGGTATTTCTCAAGGGTACACTCCTGAACAGCCAATCAAATATTCGCATCAGCTTCACGCCGGTAAATTACAGATCGCTTGTGTGTATTGTCATGGTGGTGCTGAACGTGGCAAAGTTGCAGGTGTTCCTTCAGCAAGCGTTTGCATGAACTGTCACAAATACGTGAAGAAAGGTCCTGAAACAGGAACAGAAGAGATCGCAAAAATTTACAAAGCTCTTGATTATGATGCTGACAAAGGAACCTATGGTCCGAATCAGAAACCTATTCAATGGGTGCGTGTTCACAACCTTCCTGATCTTGCCTACTTCAATCACGCACAACATTTTGTTGTAGGAAAAATTGCTTGTCAGACATGTCATGGTCCCGTGCAGGACAGCATGACTGTTGCCGGTCAGTATTCACCGCTAACAATGGGCTGGTGTATTGATTGTCACAGAAAGACAGATGTGAAAATGGCAGGCAATGCTTATTACGATAATTTACACAAAGACTTAAAAGCGAAGAATCCGGGCGATTCAACATTCACCGTAGAACAAATTGGTGGAATTGAGTGTGCTCGTTGTCACTATTAAGAATATAAATATTAAGTGCTTTAAAAGAATTACCATTAATATCCAACAATGGAAAAGAAATACTGGAAAGGTGTAGAAGAACTTCGCAATGATGCAGAGTTCGTACGTTTGAAAAACGACGAGTTTTACGAACCTCTTCCGATCGATGAACTCATCAACAAAAAAGCAGACGATGTAACTGTTACGCCTCGGCGTGACTTTCTGAAATTTTTAGGGTTCAGTGTTGCTGCTGCTTCTTTAGCGGCTTGTGAGGCTCCTGTTCAAAAAACAATACCCTACGTTATTCGTCCTGAGCAGATCACTCCCGGAATTGCGAACTATTACGCATCGAGTTATTTTGATGGTTATGATTATGCAAGTATTGTTGTTAAGACCCGTGAAGGTCGTCCGATCAAGATTGAAGGAAATACATTGAGTTCTATTACAAAAGGAAAAGTAAATGCACGTATTCAGGCATCTGTACTTTCTTTGTATGACAATGTACGTTTACGCGGACCATTGATGAATGGTAACGTTGCAAGTTGGTTTGATACAGATAAAGCGATCCGTGAAAAGCTGACAGCTATTGCAGCGAAAGGTGGAAAGATCCGTATTCTTTCATCAACAATTATCAGTCCTTCGACATTAAAAGTGATCGGAGAATTCACAACCAAATATCCTACAACAAAACATATTCAGTACGACGCAGTTTCATTTTCTGCAATGCGTCAGGCTAACAGCGACAGCTTTGGAGTAAATGGTCTTCCATCATACATGTTCAATAAAGCGAATGTTATCGTTGGTATTGAATCTGATTTTTTAGTGAATGGAATTTCACCAATTGAATACGCCGGTCAGTATGCTGAAGGTCGTAAACTCGATGGTGGTAAAAAGTCAATGTCGCGTCACTTCCAGTTGGAAGCGGCTCTCTCTGTAACAGGAAGTAATGCAGATGTTCGTATTGGTGTAAAGCCATCTCAGCAAGGTGCTGCTGTTGTTACATTATACAATGCTATTGCATCAAGATCAGGTGCTGCTGCAATCAGTGGTGGAATCGAAGGTGAATTAGCAGCGAGAATTGAAAAAGTAGCAGAAGAATTAGTAGCGAACAAAGGCAAGTCGCTTGTCGTTTGCGGTATTAATGATGTTGCTGTTCAAAATCTGGTAAATTCTATCAATGTAATGCTGGGTAGTTATGGCAATACAATTGATCTTACTACAACAAACAATTTACGTCAGGGAAATGATGCTGAAGCGGCAACTCTCCTTGATGAAATGAATAAAGGTGAAGTAGCTGCATTGTTAGTTTACAATTGCAATCCGGCTTACACATTGCTTGATGGAAAAACATTTGCTGAAGGTTTGAAAAGAACGGAGTTATCAGTTTCTTTCTCTGATCGTCCTGATGAAACATCTGTTATGTGCCAGTATGTTTGTCCTGATCACCATGCCCTGGAAAGTTGGAATGATGCTGAACCTAAAAAAGGTTTCTATTCAGTAGCACAGCCTACAATTGCTCCTTTGTTCAACACACGTCAGTTCCAGGAAACGCTTTTAACATGGACAGGTGCTCCGGCAGTTTTTCATGATTATATGAAAGCAGCATGGGCTTCTGTGTTGCCAATGGGAATGTCATGGGATAAATTCCTTCAGGATGGTGTTGTTGAAAATGCAGGAACAACAGCAGGTACATTTACATCGAAAGCATCGCTTGTTGCTCCGGCAGCAATTCCGGCATCAGCATTTGAATTAGTAATTTATGAAAAAGTCGGATTGGGAAATGGCCACCAGGCAAACAATCCTTGGCTTCAGGAGTTACCGGATCCGATCTCAAAGATCACATGGGACAACTATTTAGCGGTATCACCAAAAGATGCACGTGAAAAAGGTTGGGCTCAGGGAAATATTGTTTCTATTAAAAGTGGAAACGTTAGTGCAAAAGTTCCGGTGGTAATTCAGCCGGGACAAACACCGGGAACAGTTTCTTTAGCTCTTGGTTATGGCAGAACATCAGCAGGTAAGACTGCAAATAAGGTTGGTGTAAATGCATATCCTTTTGTAACAATGACAGCAAGTGGTCTTCGTTATTCTGCTCCTGTAGAAATTTCGAAAACTGTTGATGAAGATTATCTTTTTGCAGCGACACAAACACATCATACGATGATGGGTCGTGCGATTGTAAAAGAAACGACACTTGGACAATTTGTAAAAAATCCAAACGCAGGAAATGAGCCACACCTTTTAGAGATAAAAGAGGGTCATGATATAAAGCGAGTAAGAACTGAAGAGGCAACTCTTTGGAAAGAACACGAACTCGGTAATCACCACTGGGGAATGTCGATTGATTTGAATAGTTGTATCGGTTGCGGCGCTTGCGTTGTTGCTTGTACTGCAGAAAATAACGTATCAGTTGTAGGTAAAGACGAAGTAAGACGCAGCCGTGAAATGCACTGGATGCGTATCGATCGTTATTACAGTAGTGATGCAGATCCGAAAGAACATGAAACCGGTGACATCAAGTTGATGGAAATTCCAAGCGACATGCCGAAGGTTGTTTATCAGCCGGTAATGTGTCAGCATTGTAATCATGCTCCTTGCGAAACAGTTTGTCCGGTGATTGCAACAAGTCATAGCTCAGAAGGATTGAATCAGATGACGTACAACCGTTGTGTCGGAACACGTTACTGTGCAAACAACTGTCCATACAAAGTTCGTCGCTTCAACTGGTTCCAGTATTCTGATAATGCTAAATTCGATTTCAATACAAATAACGATTTAGGTAAAATGGTATTGAATCCGGATGTAGTTGTTCGTTCACGTGGAGTAATGGAAAAATGCTCAATGTGTGTTCAGCGGATTCAAGAAGGAAAACTTACAGCGAAAAAAGAAGGCCGTGAGGTAAAAGAAGGAGAAGTGAACACAGCATGTGCTCAGACTTGTCCGACGAATGCCATTACTTTCGGCGATTACAAAAAGAAAGAAAGTGCAATCAATAAAATGTGGAATCCGGAAGAACGAAGCTATCATTTACTTAGCGAGTTGAACGTACAGCCAAATGTTTTCTATCAGACGAAAGTCCGTAACGTAGAACATGTCGCCAGTGCGCATCATTCCGGTGAAAAGAAACATTAATAAATAGTAACAGTTTTAGCTTGACTAATATAAGATCATGAGCGGTAATCATGAAGCGGTTGTTCGGGACCCCTTAATTCTCGGAAAGAAAACCTACCATCAGATGACAGAAGATATTTGTCGTCCGATAGAAGGAAAGGCAAATAAGTGGTGGTGGATCTCCTTCGTTATAGCATTTATCGCTATGATCTGGGGAATTACCTGTTTAGCTTACACAATCGGTACTGGTATCGGAACGTGGGGAGCAAACAAGACAGTAGGTTGGGCATGGGATATTACCAACTTCGTTTGGTGGATCGGTATTGGTCACGCCGGAACTTTGATCTCAGCCATCTTATTATTGTTCCGTCAGCGATGGAGAATGTCAATCAACCGTTCGGCGGAGGCCATGACGATCTTCGCCGTGATCTGTGCCGGATTATTTCCGTTGTTTCACACCGGTCGTCCGTGGTTAGATTACTGGATGCTTCCATTGGCAAATCAATTTGGTTCACTATGGGTGAATTTCAACTCACCACTTTTATGGGACGTGTTTGCCATCTCAACTTACTTCTCTGTATCATTAGTATTCTGGTATCTGGGTTTACTTCCTGATCTTGCAACTGTACGTGATCGTTGTGTGGATCCTACAAAACGTTTTATCTACGGGATCATTTCATTTGGATGGAAAGGTACAGCACGTGACTGGCACCGTTTTGAAGAAGTCTCGCTGGTACTCGCAGGTTTATCGACACCACTCGTACTTTCAGTGCATACCATTGTCTCCTTCGACTTCGCAACATCCATTGTACCCGGGTGGCATACAACGATCTTCCCGCCATACTTTGTTGCGGGTGCGATCTTCTCAGGGTTTGCCATGGTTTTAACGCTGATGATCATTGCAAGAAAAGTTTTAGGATTAGAAGAGTACATCACATTGCAGCACATTGAGCTGATGAATAAGATCATCATCCTTACCGGTTCAATTGTAGGTGTTGCATATACAACAGAATTTTTCATTGCCTGGTATTCGGGCGTACAATATGAATTGTATGCATTCCAGAACAGGGCCTTCGGACCATATTGGTGGGCATATTGGAGTATGATGACGTGTAACGTAATCACGCCGCAGCTTTTCTGGTTCAAGAAAATACGTACAAGCGTAATGGCTACATTCATCATTTCGATCTTCGTTAATATCGGAATGTGGTTTGAGCGTTTTGTGATCATCGTTACATCATTGCACCGCGACTATTTACCGTCGAGCTGGGTGATGTATTCACCGACATTTGTTGAAGTAGGAATTTTCGTAGGAACGATCGGATTGTTCTTTGTATTATTCTTAACCTTCTCTCGTTTGTTTCCGGTTATCGCTCTTGCAGAGTTGAAATCGATCCTGAAGAAAACGGGTAATCAGTATAAGAAAAAAGGTATTCTCTAATCATGGCAAAAAGAATCTACGGAGTATTTGATGATGAGGAAGCATTAATGCATGCTATTCCGCATCTGAAAGAAAAAGGAGTTGTCTGCAAAGACGTTCAGAGTCCGTTTCCTATTCACGGAATTGAAGCGTTGATCGGAATTCCGCGTACTCGAATTTCAATTGCATCATTCCTGTTTGGATTAACAGGAACCTCGTTTGCCTTATGGATGACGTGGTATATGATGATCTACGACTGGCCGATCAATATCGGAGGAAAACCGAACATGATGTTCTATATGAACCTACCGGCTTTCATTCCGGTTACTTTTGAGTTAACAGTATTCTGTGCAGCCCATGGTATGGCACTTACTTTCTTGTTAAGAAGTAAATTATTACCCGGAGTAACAGCACCGATCCCGCATCCACGCATTACAGATGATAAATTCGTTCTTCACGTCGATGTGAAGGATGAGAGCAAGGTGAATGATGTTGCAGCTTTAATGAAAAGCGAAGGTGCATCAGATGTTCTATTTAAATCAATGCAATTTTCCTGAGCCGATCAATGAGAAAAATAGTAAGTATAATCGTTTCAGTTGCTGCAGTTGCTCAATTAGCTTCCTGCACAAATGATGACCCGAAAAAACCGGGCTACGAATTCATGCCAGACATGTATCGTTCGCCGAGTTATGAGACTTATTCTTCAAATCCGAATTTTGCCGATAGCATGACTTCACGTCATGCGGTTGAAGGAACGATTGCAAGAGGTAATGAGATCTACAACGACTACGATCGTTTGCCATACCCTTTTCCGAATACTACTGAAGGTTATGAAGCAGCAGGTTTGAATTTCAAATCGCCACTGCAAAAAAGTGATGCATCAATCGCTGAAGGTAAGATCCTTTATAACAATTATTGTGGGCATTGTCATGGTGCTACAGGAAAAGGTGATGGGGCAGTTTCTAAAAACAATGGCCCGATTCCTCCGGCATATGATTCAGAGACGATCAAAAATCTTCCTGAAGGAAAAATGTATCATTCTATCACATGGGGTAAAAATATGATGGGACCACATGCGTCGCTGGTTACACCTACACAACGTTGGAAGATCATCGCATACATTCAGACACTGCAGAATCCTGCAGGACAATCAGCTTCAACAACACCTGCAGATTCTACAAAGAATGCAGGAAGTACTACAAAAATGTAATTGAGTAAAAAATCTATTGCCAACGTTCTATAAGATGGACAGAAAATACGAGCTTACCCGGAATAATAAAATGATCCCTTTAGTGATGATCGCTATCGGAGTTGTTGCAATCATAATGGGTTTCATGACAGATAAAACACGTACCTGGGCAGTTTTGCTTCAGAACGATTTTTATTTTACTGCAATTGCATTGGCAGGAACATTCTTCGTTGCATTTAACTATGCAGCGCAATCAGGATGGACTGTAGGATTCAAACGCGTACCGGAAGCAATGGGCGGATTCCTGAAATATGGAATGGCCGGATTGATCCTGATATTTATTTTTGGTCACCATGATCTCTACCATTGGACACACCATTCTCTTGAAGAATTGTCGAATCCGGAAAGTAAAACATTTGATCCGATTCTTGCAGGAAAATTAGGCTTCCTGAATATCCCTTTTTATCTGACTCGTTTAGTATTGTATGCAGTATTATGGGTAGCATTTACCTGGGTTTTACGTAAGCATAGCTTACAGGAAGATCAGGATGGCGATATCAGTCATTACAAACGCAGTGTAACATTGTCAGCAATATTCCTTGTGATCTTTGCTGTATCATCATCTACTGCTGCATGGGATATTCTAATGAGTCTTGATGCACACTGGTTCTCTACATTATTCGGATGGTATGTATTTGCAGGTCTATTCGTAAGCGGATTGGCAATGATGGCAATGTTTGTTTTGTATCTGGATAAAAAAGGATACATGACACATTTGACAGAAAGTCACTTCCACGATATTGGAAAATTCATGTTTGCATTTTCAGTATTCTGGACATATTTATGGTTCTCGCAATTTATGTTGATTTGGTATGCAAATCTTCCAGAGGAAGTAGTTTACTATCAGACTCGCTGGAAATTATTCAAAGGCATCTGGGTTGGAAACTTCTTCATCAACTTCATTGCACCTTTCCTGATATTAATGACACGCGATGCAAAACGTAAAAAGCGTATTTTGTTTTTTGGTGGACTGATCATCTTAGTTGGTCACTGGATCGACGTGTTTGTAATGGTAATGCCCGGAACTGTCGGTGCACACTGGCATATCGGCTTCATCGAGATTGGAACAGCTATCGGTTTCTTAGGTGCATTTATCCTATGTACACTTACTGAACTTTCAAAAGCATCATTGGTGCCGAAAAACCATCCGATGTTACAGGAAAGTTTACATCACCATATTTAATTATTCAAGAATATTATTACAGATAAAAGAAAAGATTATCCATGATAAATTTATTAACGCTCCTGACAATTGTACTGGCACTGATTACCGGCTGGAGACTGATGCGTGTTTTGGAATTGGTCCGCGATCTGCGCGATGACGATGAAGAGGCGATCACTGCGAAAGACAATGTGTACAATGGACGTCTGTCACTTATATTCCTTGTCGTTTGTTTTATTGGAATGATCTATTTCACGATCGATGCAAAAAAATATCTGTTGCCTGTTGCAGCATCTAAACACGGTGTGTTGACGGATGAGTATCTGTTTCAGAATTTCGCATTGATCATAGTTGTATTCTTCATCACGCAAACATTGCTTTTCTATTATGCTTGGAAATATCAGCATGACACTAAGCGCAAAGCATTATTTTATCCTGACAATCACAAATTAGAGTTCTGGTGGACAGTAATTCCGGCAGTAGTTTTAATGGGATTGATCGTTTATGGTTTGAAATTATGGATCAGTATTACCAATCCGGCTCCGGCTAGTGCAATGGTAATTGAAGTGTACGGAAAACAATTTGACTGGACTGCTCGTTATTCAGGTGAGGACAATAAGCTCGCAAAATCTAATTTCAAATTGATCACTGATATCAATCCATTAGGTGTGGACACAAATGATGTTGCAGCAACTGATGATAAGATCACACAGGAATTGCATTTACCTGTTGGAAGGACCATCAATTTCAAATTCCACTCGCGCGACATTTTACATAGCGCATACTTCCCGCATCTTCGTGCACAAATGAATGCTGTACCGGGAATGACAACAGAGATTGTTGTTGACCCTACGATCACAACAGACAGCATGCGATTGATCACAAAGAATCCGAAGTTCGATTATATTCTTTTATGTAATAAGATCTGTGGTGTTGCCCACTACAATATGAAAATGAAACTGGTTATCGAAAGCGAAGCCGATTTCAAGAAATGGTATGCAACACAGAATTATGTAATTGAACGCCCTGTACCTGTAGCGAAACCTACAAATGATACTGATTCGTCGAAGATTGATGCCGGATACGCTCCGGAAGGCAAAGAGATTGCTACTAAAAAATAGTTTTTAAAAAGTATTACCTAAGTAAAAAATAAAGGTCTGATGTCAACTAATTCTCACGATCATGCAGTAGATGCTCACGATGGCCACGACCATCATGAACATCATGATACTTTCTGGACAAAGTATGTGTTCAGTCAGGATCATAAAATGATCTCAAAGCAATTCTTAGTAACAGCGATAGTAATGGCATTACTTGCCATGATCATGTCGTTGATCTTCCGTCTCCAACTGGGATGGCCTGATCAGAAGTTTCCAATCATTGAAAAGCTGATCGGACATTGGGGAAAAGATGGCAAGTTGGATCCGAGTTTTTATCTGGCTTTAGTAACGATCCATGGAACGATCATGGTATTCTTCGTACTTACCGGCGGACTTTCGGGGACGTTTAGTAATTTATTGATACCATTCCAGATCGGTGCCCGTGATATGGCCTCAGGATTCCTGAATATGTTGTCGTATTGGTTCTTCTTTGGTTCATGTGCTGTAATGACAATGTCTTTATTTATTGAAGCAGGTCCCGCCTCCGCAGGATGGACAGTCTACCCACCCTTATCCGCCTTACCGCAAGCCATACCCGGGTCCGGGTTAGGGATGACCTTATGGCTCATCAGTATGATCATGTTCATTGCCTCTGCGTTATTAGGAGGTATTAACTACGTTGTAACGATCCTTAACCTTCGTACAAAAGGAATGAGCATGACTCGTCTGCCTTTGACGATCTGGGCATTCCTGATCACTGCGATCTTAGGTATCCTTTCTTTCCCTGTACTAGTTGCAGCAGCATTACTTTTATTATTCGATAGAAGCTTCGGAACAAGTTTTTACTTATCTGATATCTTTATTAACGGCGCTCCTTTGCATCACTCAGGTGGTAGTCCGATCTTATTCCAGCATTTATTCTGGTTCCTCGGTCACCCGGAGGTATACATCGTACTACTTCCTGCATTGGGACTTGCATCAGAAGTTATCTCAACTCAGGCACGTAAACCGATCTTCGGTTACAAAGCCATGATCGGATCAATGCTTGTGATCGCCTTCTTGTCATTCATCGTTTGGGGTCACCACATGTTTATCACGGGTATGAATCCATTCTTAGGATCAGTATTCGTTTTCACAACATTACTGGTTGCCATTCCGTCTGCCGTTAAGGTGTTCAACTACCTTGCAACATTATGGAAAGCCAACATCGTTTTATCCCCGGCCATGTTGTTTGCCATCGGCTTGGTTTCATTCTTTATCTCCGGTGGATTAACAGGAATTATCTTAGGTGATTCAGCACTTGATATTAATCTTCACGATACGTATTTTGTTGTAGCCCATTTCCACATTGTAATGGGAAGTTCGGCGATCTTCGGAATGTTTGCCGGAGTGTATCACTGGTTCCCGCGGATGTATGGAAGAATGATGAATAAAGGACTTGGATATTTACATTTCTGGCTGACGATCGTTTGTGTATATGGAACATTCTTCCCGATGCACTTTGTTGGACTTTCAGGAGCACCACGTCGTTACTATGCATACACATCATACGAAGGTTTCGATGCAGCTTTAAATATCAATGCATTGATCTCAGTGTTCGCCATCATTGGTGGACTTGCACAAATGATATTTGTGTTCAACTTCTTCTATAGTATGTACCGTGGAAGAAAAGCATCTCAGAATCCATGGAAATCAAATACGATCGAATGGACTGCACCGGTTGAACATATTCACGGAAACTGGCCGGGAGAAATTCCAACAGTTTACAGATGGCCTTATGATTACGGTAAGCCAAATGCGGATGACGATTTCATTCCGCAAACGACTCCGTATTCGGCGACTACAAAGTCGAATTTACCGGGTGAGGTTGATAGATAGAATATTTTTGAAATGAGTTCAATAAAAAAGGAGAGAAGGTTAAACTTCTCTCCTTTTTTTATTGAATATATCAACCCGTTGTTCGAAATTATTGCCCCTCGACTTCGCTCGGGGACCGTCTTATAAGAGGTAATGTGTGAATTTTTTGCGAAGAAAATTTAACTTTA
>JAYUWA010000036.1:0-2513 GCA_043753795.1 Bacteroidota bacterium
ACCAGCAACAAAGGTGCAGGAGAATATTCAGCGGAAGAGCGTACTAAAATGGAACAGCAGTACGACCAAACTCTTAGTGCCGTTGTAGAACACGACATCGTTGATGGTAAAGTTGTATCTATTTCATCAAAAGATGTTCTGATCAACATTGGCTACAAGTCCGACGGATTAGTGGCATTAACTGAATTCCGCCACATGCCTGACATTAAAGTTGGGGATAAGGTTGAAGTTTATGTGGAAACACAAGAGGACAAAAATGGTCAGTTGATCCTTTCACACAAAAAAGCTCGTGCTCTTAAATCGTGGGATCGCGTTAATGCAGCTCTTGAAGGTGATGAGATTATTCAGGGATTTGTTAAATGTCGTACTAAAGGTGGACTTATCGTGGATGTATTCGGTATCGAAGCATTCTTACCGGGTTCACAGATCGATGTTAAACCTATCCGTGACTACGATCAGTTTGTAGGAAAAACAATGGAGTTCAAAGTTGTTAAGATCAACAATGAATTCAAAAACGTTGTTGTTTCACACAAGGTTCTTATAGAAGAAGAATTAGAACAACAAAAAGCAGAGATCATGAAGAAACTTGAGAAAGGTCAAGTTCTTGAAGGTACTGTTAAAAATATCACATCGTATGGTGTGTTCATGGATCTTGGTGGTGTTGATGGTTTACTTCACATTACTGATATCTCTTGGGGACGCATCACTCATCCTGAAGAAGTTCTTAAACTTGATCAGAAGATCAATGTTGTTATCCTTGACTTTGATGATGAGAAAAAACGTATCGCTCTTGGTTTAAAACAACTTACTCCACATCCTTGGACGCAGCTTAGCACTGACTTAAACGTTGGTGATAAAGTAAAAGGTAAAGTTGTCGTTATCGCTGATTACGGTGCTTTCGTTGAGATCGCTCCGGGAGTTGAAGGACTTATCCACGTTTCTGAAATGTCATGGTCACAACACTTACGCTCACCACATGAATTCCTTAAAGTGAGTGATGAGATCGAAGCTGTTGTATTGACACTTGATCGTGAAGAACGTAAAATGTCTCTTGGTCTTAAACAATTGAAAGCTGATCCTTGGATCGATGTTGCTACTAAATATCCTGTTGGTTCTAAACATACAGCTACAGTGAAAAACTTCCAGAACTTTGGAGTCTTCGTTGAGTTGGAAGAAGGTATTGATGGTTTAGTTCACATCTCTGATTTATCATGGAGCAAGAAGATCAAGCATCCTTCAGAATTCACTAAAGTAGGTGAGAAGATGGACGTTGTAGTTCTTGAAGTAGATCCTGAAAATCGTCGTTTGAGTTTAGGTCACAAGCAACTTGAAGAAAACCCTTGGGATGTATTTGAATCGATCTTTACAGTTGATTCAGTTCATGAAGGAACAGTACTTAAGATGGGAGAAAAAGGTGCATCTGTTGCATTATCATATGGTGTTGAAGCATTCGCTCCAAGCAAACATATGGTGAAAGAAGATGGTAAAATGCTTAAAGCTGATGACAAAGCTGACTTCAAAGTAATTGAATTCAGCAAAGACCAACGTAAGATCGTTGTTTCTCACTCACGTATCCACGAAGAAGTTTCTCAACAAACTCGTGTTGCCGAAGGATCAGCAAAAGCTGCTGACCGTGAGGAAGGTGTTAAAGCAGTTAAGAAAGTAAAAGAAAATCAAGAGAAAACTACTCTAGGTGACCTTAGCGTTCTTAGCAACCTTAAAAATGAAATGGAAGCTGCAGAAAAGAAAAAAGGCGATAGCGCCGAATAACTTTTTTCTGATCGTAATTCGAGATTCGTAATTCGAACCAATAAAAAAAAGCCGTTCCAAATTGGAGCGGCTTTTTTATTGAATTTAGGATCGAAATATTTGTACATTTTTTTTAAAAATCAAAAAGCCTCGTTAAATAAAGCGGCTTCCCTAAGTACCAATTCGAAAGACGAAAGACAAATTAAGAACAACTAATAAATCTTCTGCTTCTTCATCTCTCTATCCGTACGTTTTGCGTCCCGATTCAATTTTACTCTTTCTTTACGTGGAATTGCAGCATGTTTATTTAAGCGTTTCTTTTCACGTTGCAGTTTTCTTTCTTTAGCTTTCTGTCTACGTACTTCTCTTCTGTTTATTTCTCCAGCCTTTCTGCTATTCTGAACTTCTTTATTCTGCTGAACCGGTTTGTCATTCTGCACCGGCGCAGCCGTCTGTGCTTGAGAAGCCATAAATGCCAAAAGCGCCAGAATTGTAAGTTTTGTCTTTAAAGTTTTCATAGTTGGGGTCTTTGTTACAAAGTAACAGAAAATGTGCCACTTCTTTTAACTAAGCACTAATAACTAATAACTAATAACTAACCCGTTGTTCGAAATTATTGCCCCTCGACTTCGCTCGGGGACCACCCTCGACTTCGCTCGGGGACCACCCTCGACTTCGCTCGGGGACCGTCTTATAAGAGGTAATGTGTGAATTTTTTGCGAAGAAAATTTAACTTTAATTTTAAGGGAATTTTCTTCGCAAAA
>JAYUWA010000037.1:0-2508 GCA_043753795.1 Bacteroidota bacterium
CTACTGGAAAAGTTGCTTATGCTGAGCCGTTGTACATTCAGAAAATGGATTTCACTCCAAATGATCCGAGTGTGGGTTCTCAATATCAATTCACAAAGATCAATGCATTTCTTGCATGGGATGTTTGGCGTGGAGATACGAATACTGTAATTGGAATTGTTGACAGTGGAACAGACTGGGATCATCCGGATATTGAGGCAAATTTGAAATTGAATCATGCAGATCCTATCGATGGAATTGATAATGATAACGATGGGTTTACCGATAATTATCATGGCTGGGACGTTAGTGAGAATGATAACAATCCTGTAAATGTAAATAGTACACATGGTGCGCATGTGACAGGTTGTGCTGCTGCTGTGACTGACAATGGCGTTGGTGTTTCCGGACCTGCATTTAATTGCAGAATTTTACCGATCAAAGCATCTTTGAATTCAAGTACAACAAATATTGACAATGGTTATGACGGTATCGTTTACGCAGCTGAACATGGTGCAGACATAGTAAACTGTTCGTGGGGTCGTGCTGGTGGTGCAAGCCAATTTGAACAGGATATTATAAATTATGCTGTGCTTGATCATGATGTAGTACTTGTTGCTGCCGCAGGAAATGGTGGAGTAGAAGAAGAGCACTATCCTGCCAGTTATGAAAATTGTATTTCTGTTGCTTCGACCGGTTCAAATGATATAAGATCCAGTTTTTCCAGTTATGGATTTTCAGTTGATGTATGTGCTCCGGGTTCTAATATTTTGGCTACAGATTTTAATGATACTTACAGTACTCAAAGTGGAACTTCTATGGCATCACCTATAGCTGCCGGATGTGCTGCAATGATCAAATCGAAATTTCCGGCTATGAATGCGCTTCAGGTTGCTGCGCAATTAAGAAATACATCTGATAATATTTATAGTATTGGAAGTAATCTGGCCTTTTCAGGTAAACTTGGTAAGGGTCGCGTGAATTTATATCGTGCAGTGACGGATTCTGTTTCTCCCGGAGTGATCATAAAAAAACTAAATGTAAATGATGGTAATGATGCTGTATTCGTAGTTGGTGATACGCTTAACGTAAATAACTTACTTCAGAATTTACTTAGTCCAACATCAAATCTTACATGTTCGATCAGTACTCCTTCAACACAATATTTACAGATCCTTAATAATACATATAATGCCGGTGTACTTGGCACTAACGATACGATCAGCAATTTTTCAGCACCGTACAGAATCGTTATTAAGCCAGGGACTCCTCAAAATACAGAGGTAACTCTCAGAGTAACTTTAACGGATGGAGCATGGACGGATTATTTTTCATTCAAGCTGATCATCAATGAAGATTATATCAACATTAACATAAATGATATTGCAACTTCAATTACGAGTAAAGGTTTGATTGGCTACAATCAAAGCGGCCAAGTACAAGGAATCGGATTTACATATCAGGGTGGTGCAACTATTCTCTATGATATGTCACTAATGATTGGAGCTTCGGGAACCCAGGTTTCTGATAATTACCGTAATGATGCAGGTGCTGACGATGCAGATTTTAATTCTGTCCTCACAGTTTCGCGTCAGATTCCTGCTGTAGTTTCCGATTTCGATGCGTATGGAAAATTTGAAGACAATGGAGCTACATCAACATCTCCGATAAATGTTCTCATCTCACATCATGCTTATGCATGGACTCCTGCACCTGACAATAAGTATGTAATGGTTCAGTATTTTATCAAGAATGTGGGTGCTTCGACTTTGAATAATTTATCGGCAGGATTAGCAGCAGACTGGGACATTCCGGATTTCAACAATAATAAAGCTTCAACAGACGCTGCCCGTAAAATGGGTGTGGTGTGGTGTACTGACACAAGTGGAATTTGGGCAGCAATTAAATTGTTGAGCCGTAATGGAAATTTCAATCATTATGCAATTGATAACTATGCAGGAAATGGTGGATTAGATCTATCGGATGGATTTTCAAATTCTGAAAAATATACTGCATTGACAACAGCAAGAGCGGATGCCGGAATTACGCTTAACCCTGCAACAGGAAATGATGTGATCAGCGTGGTTTCAGCAGCAGGGCTTACTCTTGCTCCGGGCGATTCGGTTGAAGTGACTTTTGCATTAATAGCAGGTGAAAATCTTGCCATGATCGAATCGTCAGCAGAAGCGGCGCAAATTAAATACGACAATGTATTAACTGTTGAAAATCTGAATATCATTTCTTCTTTAACAAAATTGAAGGAGATCTATCCAAATCCTGCAACTAAACAAACTCATATTGAATTCGCATTGGCGTCATCGGCAAAAACAACAATTGGAATTTACAATTTGCTTGGAGATAAAGTGAAAGATGTAATTTCCGAAAATCTTACTACCGGTTCATATTCATTGATCATTGATGTTTCAGATCTATCTTCAGGAAGCTATTTCTGTAGAATGGAAAGTGGGGGTGTTGTTTCAACACTGCCGCTTAATGTAGTTCAGTGATAATCTGATTCCGGAAGAGATA
>JAYUWA010000038.1:0-7709 GCA_043753795.1 Bacteroidota bacterium
GTTATCGATACTTTTTA
The DNA here is from genome assembly GCA_043753795.1 of Bacteroidota bacterium. GTDB lineage: Bacteria > Bacteroidota > Bacteroidia > AKYH767-A > 2013-40CM-41-45 > JADKIH01. The sequence continues at coordinate 18 of JAYUWA010000038.1, forward strand.
ACTTAAAGTCGTATAGTGAGCTTGCAATTGTAGTCATTAGGATAATTGAGAGTAGTGTTTTCATTTGATTGGATTAGTAGTACAACAATTTATAATCAATTTAGTTTACAGCGCTCCTGTTGAAAATGAAATAACCGAAGTGAAAGAGGAAGGAGAATGAATCTTTCCTCATATCAGCATAATTGACAAAGAAGGCAATAGGTCCAAGAGGAGAGTGAAAAACCATGCCAGTACTTGCAATGAAATATCTATCCTGGAATTCTTTTCCGTAAACGGTTTTCTTATCGGCTGTTTCATAAAGTTCCTGATAAGGTTGAAACATAAAGCCTTCAAAACGGATGTCGATATTGTTTCTCAGCGTATAAACATTTTTACTTCCAATTGCAGCAAAATTATGCGCGTGCAATGCTGGAAGATAAATGGTTTTCAATTCCTGAATAGGAGCAAAGCCCGGACTGTTCAGAACCGTACTTGTATAATTTGCAAAGAACTGCATGTTTGAAAGTGCTAACTCACTATAGAAGCCAAGTTTTAATCTTCCAAAACGTTTAAAGTAATTTTCGTAAACCATTTTGAACTGAAACCAGTCATGATAATCTTTCTGAACTGATCTGTCAATCGATGTAGAACCCGGAATTGTAAATTCACTGAAGTTTACATATTGAGCTTTCATACTGAAAAATGTTCCTTGATTTGCATATTCTTTTTTGTTCAATGTGTTGACTTCGAACAAAACTGACCCTGTTGGTCCTTCCATAAAAGTATTGTCAGCAGTATCGGTTGCTAAAAAATCTTTTGTCTGGTAATAATCATCAGATATTGTTACCCATGAACCATTAATAACTACTTTCCCTTTATTTCTTGATGGTATTCCAATATTTAAACCAAATAAATTATCAGACTTTAAAATGTATGAAGGTTTTTGTTCGGTGAAAAATGAATTGTTGCTGCTTTTAAAAAAATCATATTGGTTGATAGTAGCTTCGGCCTCCAGGAAGAAAGGAAATTTTCTGGGAGAATCCAATCTGATGCGGACCTGCCCACTCGTATATAATTTTCCGAAATAAAAGTTCCCGTTGAAGTTGTATGAATTTTTATTCCAGATGTTATATTGCAATCCCACAAAAGCCATACTTACCGGCTTAGTGGAAATATTTCCCCCGAACTGAGTGATAAAATCTTTTTCTCTTTTTAAAGCGATGGTCATATCAAAGAATCCCGTCTCCTTGTTGAATAGCAACATCGGATATATAGATTTTACATTCGGATCCGAAACAACCTGATAGTATTGAGATTTTAATCTGCTCAACGGGATTGGTTCACTTCCAGGTTTTAGAATATTCTTAATGTATTCCGCTTGTCCGGAATTCAATCCGACTATATGTAACTGATCGATCTTTACTTCAGGAAAAGAATTTCTAAAAGCTTTCCTTTTTTCATCAAGTTCTTTTTTATCCTGTTGTCGTTGGATATTCCATTTCATTCTAACAATCTCTCGTTTAGCTGAAACATAGCCCTCTTCAATAATTTCAGTTATCCGTGAAAAGTCAAACAACCCAAAACGATCAGTATTTGATTCCACTAAAATTCCGTTTTCACAGATCACAGAAAAGCTGGTAGGAGTGGTCATCATTGCTCTGATCTGAGAAATAATATTTCCTTCGGTAGTGGGAGTAGTGGTGCCTGATGCATTAGAACCGATGATGATATCAGGTTGGAATTCACTAAGCATAATATCAGCAGGGAAGTTATTGTACATTCCGCCATCGTAAAGTATCGTTCCGTTATATAGTACAGGTTTAAAGTAAAACGGATATGCTGAAGAAGCACGTACAGCAGTAGCAAGATCTCCGTCCTTAAAAACAACTGTTTTTTTATTTTCAATATCAGCAGCAACACACCTGAAAGGAATAAATAGTGAATCGAAATTATAGTTCGCTCTGGCAATCGGCCCTGCTGTAGTTTCCATCAAGGAGTAATCGTATGGAATTGAACTCACAATACTTGTTGGAAGCGATGTAGAGATAATTGAGTCGAGAGAAAACTTCAAACTTATCCATGAAGCATTTTCTTCCTTCTTTCTGAAGTAATAAAGATAATTTTCATCGATGATCCCATTCGCCCAATTGAAAAAATCGTCAGTGTGAACAATTGAATCCATTTGTTCAGGAGAGAATCCCATTGAATACATACTGGCAACTATGGCACCTGCTGAAGTTCCTGCGATGTAATCAATTGGAATATTGTATTCCTCCATAGCTTTGATCACTCCAATATGCGCCATTCCACGCGCTCCACCACCACTTAAGACCAAACCAACCTTCTGGCTTTGGGCTTGGAAGGAAAAAGCAATGAGTATTAAAATAAAACAGAGCTTGACAAAAAGGCCTTTGATCACAATATAAAATGGTTGTTGAATTCTGCTAATTTACGAAGCATTTTCTATTTTTAAACGCAATTCTGAAAAATAACCTGCTGCATTAATCAACCTGCTACCATACCATGAAAACATTTCACCGTCAACTTTCATCACTTTAGAATCGGGTAGTAATTTCTGATAATAGGCAATATGCTCGTCTTTGAAAGGAAAAGGTTCGGAGGAGAGTAGCAGAAATTCAGGATTGAGTTCAATCAGCTTCTTTTTCGTCAGGGTCGGATATCTTTCCAGATCATCCGTTAAACTTTTAAATCCTGCTTTTTTGAGCATGTCGTTTATAAAAGTGTCTGCTCCAATAGTCATGACCGGATTTTGCCAGATCATGTAAACACAAGTAAGGATTTCAGTTTTTTTAAAGCTGAGCAATGTTTGCCTGATGTTTTCTGCTATTAGCTTCGCTTCTTTTTCCTTTGAACAAATTTTTCCAATTTGCAGGATCATGCTTAACGCATCATTTAAATCTTTGATGTCAGAAGTCCAGACAGGGAATTGCTTTTGTAATTCTTCAATATCACTTTTAGTATTCTCTTCTTTGTTTGCTAAGATCACATCAGGTTTTAACGTAGTGATTTTTTCAATATTCAGATTTTTAGTTCCGCCAATCCTTACTTTGTTCCGGAACCAATTATTTGGATGAATACAAAACTTTGTAATTCCAACAACTTCTTCATCAAGTCCGAGATCGTATAGTAATTCTGTCTGAGAAGGAACAACAGAAACAATTCTGAGTCTTCTTTCGGGCAATGTAATTTTTATTCCTATTTGATCCGTAAAAATCATTTACCTAAACTTTTCGAAATTGACTTTATAAAAAAAGACCTTCTTTTACAAATTACTTTTGAAAAAGAAGGTCTTTTATTTTTGAGTTGAATTTTTATTTTACAAGTGCATCTACTATATCACTTTTTGTAAGAATAAAAGTCCGTCCTGCTTTGAAATCTTTTAGCAGAACAGCCATTCTGTCTCCTGTGATCATGCCTGATAATTCATCAAGTGGAGTAGAGATGTCGACAAAAGGCAATGCTTCACGCATGATTTTCTCTATAGGTTCATCTTTTGAAAGTGGATTTTTCAACACATAGTCATAAACCTGATTTTCATATAATGCACCAACAATTCTGTCGTCTGATGAAACCGGAATCTGCGAGAAATTATTTTCATTCATTATCTTCAATGCATGAGCAATACTTTCTTTTTTATCCAGGGTAACGAGTTCAATATTCTTTCTGTTTGCCAATACATCTTTGGCAGTCATTCCTGTTTTGTCGATGTATCCCATTTTGCGCATCCATTCATCATTGAAAATTTTTGCAAGATAACGCGTTCCATGATCATGGAAAACAATTACAACAACATCTTTTTCTGTCAGCTGATCTTTCATCTGGATCAATCCTGCAAGTGCAGAACCTGCTGAGTTACCGACCCAGATTCCTTCTTTCTGAACGATCTCTCTCGTCATTAATGCAGCGTCCTTATCAGTTACTTTTTCGAAATGATCGATCAGGTCGAAGTTCACATTCTTCGGAAGAAAATCTTCTCCGATACCTTCAGTTACATATGGATAAATTTCATTCTTGTCAAATATACCGGTCTCTTTGTATTTCTTAAATACCGAACCATACGTATCGATTCCCCAAACTTTAATATTCGGATTTTTCTCTTTCAGATATTTCGCAGTTCCGCATATCGTTCCACCTGTACCAACACCTACAACGAAGTGTGTGATTTTTCCGTCTGTCTGATCCCAGATCTCAGGACCTGTTTGTTCGTAATGCGCAATTGCATTCGAAGGATTATCATACTGATTCGGATAAAATGAATTCGGTGTTTCTTTATTCAATCGTGCAGCCACAGAATAGTACGAACGCGGATCTTCTGGTTCAACATTAGTTGGACAAACGATCACTTCAGCACCGAAGGCCTTTAATGCATCAACTTTTTCTTTTGATTGCTTATCGGTTGTCGCAAAAATACATTTGTACCCTTTAACAATTGCAGCGATAGCAAGACCCATTCCTGTATTTCCGGAAGTACCTTCAATAATTGTTCCGCCCGGTTTAAGAATTCCTGCTTTCTCAGCATCTTCAACCATTTTCACAGCCATTCTATCCTTGATAGAATTTCCCGGATTAAACGTTTCTACTTTTGCATATACAGTAGCTTTTATACTTTCTGCAACTTTGTTCAATCGGATCATTGGAGTATTTCCAATGGATTCTAAAACATTGTCGCAGATCTTTTTCTTTGGGTTCATTGCCATAATTCTGATCTTAAATTTGGGGTATTAAATGGAGGGCAAATTTACAAAAGTCAATGGAATAACTCACGAATATCGAATTGCACTTAAAGGCTTGATTTTCGTGATTATAAGGGTCGGAATGGCCATCATCAGCACACACACCACCAATGTTCCGATGTTTAATACAGCCAAATACGTCCATGAAAAATCGATAGGAACATAGGAAATGTAGTACGATTGCTCATCGAGTTCTATAGGCTTGAAATAACTCTGAACGAATATGCATGTAAGTCCGATGATATTTCCCCACAACAATCCTTTCCCTGTAAGAAATGCTGCCAGGTAAACAAAAACCTTACGGATACTTATGTTTGGACTGCCCAGTGCTTTAAGCATACCGATCATATTTACGCGTTCAAGTATGATTATCAGTAAAGCAGAGATCATATTCATTCCTGAAACTACTATCATGAGCGTGATTATAATAATTGCATTGATGTTCTGTAGACCGAGCCAATCAAAAATTTGCGGATAGATTTCTTTTATCGTGCGTGCATTAAGTTCAGAAGGAACTAAATGATAAACCTCTTCACCAAGCTGATCCACATTATCAAAATTTGTGATTGCAATTTCGAATCCACCGATCTGTGATTTATCCCAATCATTTAACTTCTGAATCTGTCCGATATCACAAAACATATACAGCTTATCGAATTCTTCTAAGCCGGTATTATAAATTCCTGCTATGTGGAATCTTCTTGCACGTGGGGGATGCTGAATAAAAAAAGTTATCAGGTCGTCACCAGCTTTTAATTTAAGTTTTTTAGCAAGCATTTCACTTATCACCACTGAATCAGAAACAAGTGAATCGTTTGCAGAAAATATTTTTCCGCTTGACAAATGATCTTTAAAATAAGTCCAGTCGAAATCTGAACCAATACCTTTACAGACAACTCCTTCGATCTGGTCCGAAGATTTTACAATGGCCGGTTTTGTTGCAAATACCTGAATATGTTTAAACTCCTTATTTGAACGAAGTGCAGCTAAAAACTTCTGTTCTTTTTCAATTGGCCGACTTTCGTACGAATTGTTATCGTCGTAATTGCTGATCTGAATATGAGAGCCAAAGCCAATTACTTTATTTCGGATTTCCTTTTTGAATCCGGTAACAATAGCAACCGCAATGATCATCACCGAAAAGCCTATTGCAACTCCTGCCAAAGCAATGCGTATGATCGGACGGGAAGTAAAGGTTTTTTTGTCTTTACTGTAAGCCAGTCGTTTTGCTATGAAGAGTTCGAGATTCAATCTAAATTGTATTTTTGCAATGATAATGAATAAACCAAAATGAAGAGAGTTGCGCTACATATAATGCTGGGAATGTTTTTAACTATGGCGGGAATTCAAGCTGAAGCTAAAGACAGGTTCAGGATCGTTTCCGGTGCTGAAAGTACGGAAGAATATTTTCCATTACTTAAAGGGAAAAAAATTGCAGTTGTAGCAAATCACACTGCCATTCTGGGACATAACCATTTGGTAGACTCGCTGAAGAACAGCGGCTTTAACGTTAAATGCGTCTTCGCACCAGAGCACGGTTTCAGAGGAGAAAGTGGTAATGGCGATAAAGTTGAAGGAGGAAAGGATCCAAAAACAGGTATTCCAATTATTTCATTGTATGGCAAGCATCTCAAGCCAACAGCCAAAGATCTGGAAGGAGTTAAAATTGTGGTCTTCGATATACAAGATGTGGGCGTCAGGTTTTATACGTACATCTCTACTTTGCAATACGTAATGGAAGCCTGTGCTGAATTAAAAATTCAGTTGATCGTTTTAGACAGACCCAATCCAAATGGTTTTTATGTAGATGGTCCAGTGTTAAAAAAAGAGTTTAAGAGTTTTGTTGGAATGCAACCGGTTCCTATCGTTTATGGCATGACGATCGGGGAATATGCAATGATGCTGAATGGAGAAGGGTGGCTGGCAAAAAAAGCGAAATGCAATTTGAAGGTAATTTCACTAATCAATTATGACCATACTAGCAGGGCAGTTGTAAGAATTCCGCCATCACCAAACTTACCGGATATGGATGCAATTTATCTCTATCCAAGTACATGTTTACTTGAAGGAGCTCACGTTAGCTTAGGTCGAGGTACAACTAAACCATTTCGTTTAATTGGTTTTCCCGGTTATAAAGGTGAAGAAGGAGAAAGGGATACGACATTTACTCCGATAGAAATAAAAGGTGTTGCTGCAAATCCACCATATGAAGATACTCTCTGTACAGGTATTGACCTAAGTGGAATGGGTTTTCAGATCCGATCAAAAGCGGAAATAGATCTCTCAATTCTGATAACGATGTATCAACGTTTCCCCGATAAAGTAAAGTTCTTTAATAATTTCTTCAACAAACTTGCCGGAAATTCAGAGTTGAAAGAACAGATCAAAAATAATCAGAGCATAGAGCAGATCAGAGCAAGCTGGAAAAATGATCTGGATACTTTTAAGTTGATAAGAAAAAAATACCTTCTTTATAACGAATAACGAATAGTGAATAACGAAAAATGGCAGTTTGGAAAGCACTTACCAGACTGCCATTATTCGTTATTCACTATTCGTTATTAATTAATTTTTCCCGGCCATTTCTAACTTAGCCATTTTTCCGGGATATACTTTCAGAGCTTCTGAAAGGCATTTCATTGCTTTGCCAAGGTCAGTGAGATTGAGTACATATGCAATTCTTACTTCATCCGTTCCTAGATCGGGACGGGAATAAAATCCGGTAGCAGGTGCCAGCATGACCGTTTCGTTTTCATAGGAGAAATCTTCCAGTAGCCACTGACAGAATTTGTCGGCATTATCAATTGGCAGTCGGGCAATACAATAAAAAGCGCCACTTGGTTTTGGACAAAAGACACCATCCATTTCATTTAGTGATGCTACTACAAAATCTCTACGACTTACATATTCACTTTTTACTTTTGTGAAATATTCATCTGGAGTGTCGATAGCGGCTTCG
>JAYUWA010000039.1:0-2498 GCA_043753795.1 Bacteroidota bacterium
TTAGGGGCGAACTCTTTAAACACAATGCATGTGCCCCTTATTTCAACAGTATAAAAGTTCCAGCATATAACCAAGAGCATGGCCCTAACGGGCCAATAAACTATAAATTAACAACGAATACATCATTCGCCTTAACCAAAAGACATTAAGCTTTAACTGACGGTTATAAAAGATAATTTGCAAAAAAAATTATAAATAATCTCATATCAACAGAACGAACGCCCTTGCCTTAGCCCATTATTCATTATTAATTATTAATTTCCGAGAGTGCAACGTCATCAACACCCTTTCAGGCGTCATCGGTGATACGAAAGTAGATCTCGCATCAGGATTAAATGCTTTTATCGCTTCACGTATTGCGAAGAACGCTCCGATTCCATACATAAGCGGTGGTTCACCGACTGCTTTAGAACGGAAGATTGCAAGGTTGTCGACATTGGTCTGAAGAAAATCGATGTTAATCTCTTTTGGAACAGAATATACATCCGGAACCTTATAAGTTGACAATGCATTACTTCTCAGCTTACCTTCTTTATCGTAAATCACTTCTTCCATGGTCATCCAACCAATACCCTGAACAATTCCGCCTTCTACTTGTCCACGGTCAATGATCACATTCATGGAAGCTCCAAAATCGTGAACAACATTCACTGAATCAAATTCATAAGTTCCGCGAAGGCAATCGATCGTTGCAGTAATTATCGCTGAACCATAAACATGATATGCAAAAGGATGTCCTTTTTCCTTTTGCGGATCAAATGATATTTCAGGAGTTGCATAATGTCCGTGCTCAGACAAACTTACTCTTTTCAGATATGCGGCCATGATCAACTGTTTCCAGTCGAGAGAACTTTTTACATCTTTTACTAATACACATTCATTCTTTATAGAAATTGAATCAAGAGAACAATTTAATTCCAATGCAGCAACTTCTTTTAGCCGATTCAGAATGGCTTCACATGCAATCTGAGTTGCACGGCCATTCAGATCTGCAGTAGCAGATGCAGCAGATGGCGATGTATTTGCGATACGGAACGTATTTGTTGAATTGACCCGAATCATTGAAGGGTCGACGGAAAAAATCTGTGCCGCTACCTGCAGAATTTTTGTATTAACTCCTTGTCCCATTTCAACAGCGCCGGTACTAATGTTAACACTGCCATCGGTATAAACATGCACTAATGCACGAGCCTGATTCATCAAGGTTTTGGTAAAACTTATTCCAAACGCAATCGGCATTAAAGCAACTCCCTTTTTGTATAAATGATTTTCAGAATTGAAACGTTCAACTTCCGTTCTCATCTTTTGAAGATCAAAGATCTTTTCTGCCTTTTCCCAACATTCGTTTGCTTCACTCACTGCTATTTGTCCGTAAGGAAACTCATTTCCATTTCTGATCAGATTTCGTTTTTGAATTTCTGATGCATGAATTCCAAGTTCATCAGCAACATGAGCAATTGCACTTTCGATAACGAACATTCCCTGAGGCCCGCCAAAACCACGGAATGCAGTATTAGGAGGAAGATTTGTCCGGCAGCTGTAAGCAGTAGCTTTCACATTCGGAATAAAATAAGAATTCGTGCAATGAAATAATGTACGCTCCATTACAGCAGGCGACAGATCAGCAGCAGCACCGGCATTCTGATAAAATGTCGCTTCGTAAGCAATAATTTTCAGATCCTTGTCAAGACCAATTTTATAGTCAGAAGAATAAGGATGTCGTTTACCTGTCATCCGCATATCTTCCATGCGATGCAAGGAATATTTCACCGGACGTTTTAGATGATACGTAGCCAATGCACACAATGCAGCCCATGTATTTGCCTGATCTTCTTTTCCGCCAAAACCACCACCTAATCGTGTGACATCAACTTCAAGCATATGCATTGGCAAACCAAGCACTTTCGAACAAGCCCTTTGCACAGCAGTCGGACCTTGCGTTGAAGAATAGATTTTTATCCCACCATTTTCAGTAGGTAAAGTATAGGCACCTTGTGTTTCAATATACAAATGCTCTTGTCCGTTTGAATCAGCTTTGCCTTCATAGACATGAACACAATTTTTAAACGCTTCCGAAGTATCTCCAAGCTTAAACGTCCTTGGTTGAACGATCAATTCACCTTTCATCTGCGCTTCCCGCGGATCGGTGATTACCGGTAACGGCGAAATTTCGACCCTGATCTTTTTTACTGCTAATCGCGCAAGCTCATCTGATTCAGCTACTACAAATGCAATAGGCATTCCACAAAAATGAACGTGATGATCAGCAATGAGTGGCTCATCAGGTATGATACCACCGATCTGGTTTTCACCGGGAATATCTTTAGCGGTAAAAATTCTAACCACTCCTTCTGATTGAAGAGCAGCAGAAATATCTAAAACCTTAATTTCACCATGTGCAACAGGAGAATCGAAAGCAACTCCAAATAATGTTCCGTTGATCATAGGAATATCATCAAGGTAAATTGATTCGCCGCGTAAGTGATTTTTGCTGTCTA
>JAYUWA010000040.1:0-2489 GCA_043753795.1 Bacteroidota bacterium
CTTGATTTCCTGATAACGCTGAATACTCATGATTGTCAGAAGAGCAATGAAGAAAGCTCCGATGGTAGTAACTGCGATGATAAGCCACCTGATCGGATAAGACTTTCGTTCAGACTTTACTGCCTTATTTACAACGAACTGATGAGTTAACGATTGGTTAGCATCTAATTTCAGTTTCTCATATTTGTCCTTTAGCTTTGAAAGTTCTGCTCTGTCGTATTCAATTTGTGAATTAAGTGATATACTAGCTCCGCCGTATTTAGTGATCTTATCGATCTGGAGTTGCAGACCTTTCATTTTAGCTTCAGCACCTTTGATCCTTGCCTTGGTATTGACAATGATGGAATCATTTTGATCATGATGTTTATCAAGAACAGTAAGCATTGCAGTTTCATTCTGGAAAACCGAAGCTGCCGATGTATAAGCATTCGATAAAATCTCAGCCTGAGATCCATAATCGATTATGCCCATTGTCCGTAACTGCTGAAGCGAATCTTCTTTCTGTTTTAGATCAGATAATTTATTGTTGTATGAAGTTTCAATTATCAACAAAGCTTCTTTAGCACGTTCATGCTGAATTTTTGTTTTCATTGAATCAAGCAAAGAAGATATGTCGTTGGCAATGTTTGCTGCTATCTGCGGATCCTCGTCGAGCACTTCGATTCTTACTGAAAGAAATTCCGTTCTGGAGAAAGTAATATTGTTTTTAAATTCTTCAAACAATCTCGACTGTGGGTATTGCTCGTTTGGATCAATATTATAATGTTCAAGTAAATTATATTTATTGATGATTGTTTCCCGGATCTCATCTGAGTTCAGGATCTGAAGCATTTGTTCAGCTTGTTCTTCTTCGCCATATGCAAGGATATCCTGCTTCTCCGAATTGGATTCTTCTAAAAGAGCTTTACTGATTGAATTGGTTGATGAAGGAAAAAAAACAACAGATGATTTGAATTTAGGCGTAACAAACATAGGCCCTGAAAAAATAGCGGACACAATTGCAGCTATCATTACAGTAATGATCAGTGGTTTTTTCCACCTTATGAGCAGGATCAGTAAACTGGTGGATTCCAGATAGGCCGTATCCCGGGCTTTTTGAAACATTTGTTATATGGAAATTGAGGGCCTCAAAGGTAAAAAAGGAAATCAAAAGAAAAAACCTTTTAACAGGGTTTAAGTGTTTGAAATCCAATTAAATAGACTAATAGTAAAAGTAAAAAACCTACTCAATTATTAATTTGTCACTTTCTTCCCAATCTTCAAATTTCAAATTGACCAGATATATTCCTGATAAAGACTCTGGAATATCAACTTCAAGTATTGAAGTAAAGGCAGATATGGGTTGTGTTAAAACAGTTTTGCTATGTATATCATGGATCTTGAAAATTCCTTCCTGAATGCCAACATGATTAAATTCAATAAATATTTTTTTTCCTTTTGAAACAGGATTTGGAAAAGTTTTGAAATTGTATTTTCCTCTTAATTCTGAAATTCCTGTGAGAGTATCACATACAGAAAAGAGTTCAGGACCTAAATTATAGTTTGGATGATTGGGTACAGATCTGACGTAGTAAGTTGGAGTATAAACTATTCTTTGCTGGAAATTACAAGCACTTCCTAAATTGTCAGGGTAATTAATTCTATGAATGTAATGAGTTCCATTTCCTGTGACTATATAGATCTTTCCATCTCGTGCAAGTCCCATGGTCCAGAACTGTGTTGTCAGAACGGGAAATACATCTACAGCCCCATCCCATAATCCTACCAGTGTTTTAGAATTTTGAATATTAGATGCAAGGAGATCATATTGATAAACTGAATTTATTGTTGTTGTGTAGACAAATCTTGATGAGGGAGAAAATGAAACACCAAAACCTTGCACAGAATCTTTGTATGGAATATAAATGGGATTACTGAAATTGCCTGAACACCTCTCGAAATCATAAATTTGTAATCCGTATACAAAATCATAATTAGCATATCTGCTTCCATCAGGAGAAAAACAAACGTAACTCGGTTGCTGTTTTCCGACTCCCATTAACTGACGATGTACGAATTGTATTCCACTCGGAGAGATCAGGTACATCAGGAAATCATCGGTTTTATAAGCTTTAAATACAAGCCACCAGTCCCGGCCATTAGCGTGTTTGCAAGCTGTAATTTTTCCAACTTGCAATGTGTCATCCAATAGTGAAATGTTTTTGCTTGTGACTGCACCTGCTCCTCCATTCAATCGCATATCTATTTTAGCATAGTACATATGCAAAGGATAATGCAGAGCTCCTGCCGAGTTAGTTATTAATAATTCTGCAGGAGAATAAAAGAGATAATACAAATTTGTGTCTGCTGGATCAGGTATTATAATATTGCTTTGCCAGACATTTGATCCGCCATCGGAAGGTGAACAATATTGAAGACAGATGAGACTATCCCCGTTCACCATTATCTGATTGTTAGAATCACCGACCTTTGCTCCATTAGTGGCAATT
>JAYUWA010000041.1:0-7678 GCA_043753795.1 Bacteroidota bacterium
CTGTTATCAAAATCAACAAAGATACGCGGCTTGCCATTGAATTCACTTGCAGCAGTAACAATAGTAATTGAACATGTATCATTATTTGAATCCAGCAAGGTCAACGTATGCACACTATCATCAAGACAAATTTCGCCTGTAGAAGCAACTACAGAATTATTTATCAAAGATATATTCAGACAAAAAGTTTTTCCTGCTTCGCCCCAGATATCAAGCCAGGTTTTTTTTCCTTCAGGACTATCTGCAATAGAAAGAAAAGTCTGCACCAGAGTATCAGCCGGGGAAAACTGTTTTTGAATATGAATTGAATCTTCGCCATTATTACCTGCAGAGCATACAAAAATTCTTCCTGGTCCTGTCAGATTATCCAATGCCTGACTAAACATTCCTGTTCCATCATGCGGCCCGAGAGGACTACCCCAACTTAAATTTACGACAGCAGGTTTACTTACTGATGTAGCATAATCAAAAATATACTGAATTCCATCAATCATATCCGACACACCTGTATTTATCCATTGATCCTTTGTTGGAGTAATTCCAACCATTACCAGGTCAGTTTTATATCCGACACCTCTGAATCTTCTGTGACTTGTCTGACTTCTATATCCTGAACCTGCACATATTCCGGCAACATGAGTACCATGTGTTGAATTGATAGCATCAGTACCAATGTTCCAGAGATTAGTTGAATCGGTTTCTTCCGTACCATAAGAATAACCTGCAGGTGCTGAACCGGTATTATCTTTTTGCAGCCACACTTTACGTATTCTGTAATTGACACCTGTCGTATCAAAAAAAGCAGGATGCTTAAAATCGAAACCAACATCCACAACACCCATTACAACTCCATCACCATTGTAGCGCATAGGAAGAGAATAGCCATTGTGTACGGAATCTACGCGGGTATCAATGCGAGCATTGTCAAGAGTTGGAAACACCGGTTCATCGATCTGAATATAATCCAGACCTGACATTTGTGTGAATGCAGTAAAATTATCTATTGGAACTTGCACCGTCCTGATAAGTCCGGCCTTTGTTCCCACGATAACATCATGAATGCTAAATCGGCTATCACCGAACGTCGGTTGAATTTTAACAATTGCACTTACGTAAATTCTGTTACCTATAATTTTATATACAAATTTTGATGAGGGAATAAATTTATCGGAGTTTACAACCGATTCTTTAAGAAAAATTTTTGTAAAAGGAGAAAGTTTTGCGAAATTATTTTGTGCAAAAACATTTGTAATTATACAGTAACACAGACTGATGAGTAGTAATTTCTTCATGATGATTTTGTGAATATTGAGTAAAAATAGATTTTTTTCCGGAAAGGCAAATTTATTTGTGAATACAATGAAATAATCCTAATTTGACCCCACAAACCAACTTTATGAGCGCACTGGGAAAGCATCCAAAGGGATTGCCTTATTTATTTTTTACGGAAATGTGGGAACGATTCGGATACTATCTGATGATAGGAATTTTCGTTTTATACATGACAGATTTTGAAAAAGGTGGACTAAATTTTGACAGGGAACAGGCAGCAGACATCTTCGGAACTTTTATTGCACTGAATTATCTGACTCCCTTCATCGGAGGATTATTAGCCGATCGATTGTTGGGTTACAGACGTTCCATCATTTTGGGCGGAATCTTAATGGGAGTTGGTTACTTATGTTTGGCCATTAGTGGAATGGCTGCTTTTTATACTGCCATGGTCTTAATTATTCTCGGAAACGGTTTTTTCAAACCGAACATTACGACCATCTTGGGGAGTTTATATTCTGAAGGCTCCTACAAACCATTAAAAGATAGCGGGTACAATATTTTTTACATGGGTATCAATCTTGGTGCATTCATTTGCAATTTCTTCGCAGCATTTTTAAGAAATAGTTACGGTTGGTCTGAAGCATTTGCTGCAGCAGGTATAGGAATGTTCATAGGTGTAGGTGTATTTATTTTGGGTAATAAACATTATAAGCATGTCGATGTAATTAAGCCAGCAACGAAAGAAGATACTCCTGTCATAAAAGTATTGTATCAGGTTCTGCTACCTGCTATTCTAATTGGTATTGGTGCATGGTTTATACCGGGGAATATTTTTGGAAGTGATAGTTCTGATGCCTTCCTATTAGGATCAGTTCCGGTAGTGGCATTTTATGCATCTTTATATTTCAGAGCCAATGAAACTGAAAAGAAACCGATTGGGGCATTGTTGTCGATCTTTGCAGTGGTAGTTATTTTCTGGGCCGTTTTCAAACAAAACGGAACAGCTCTTACAACCTGGGCTCAATATTACACAAACCGTGAAACACCAAAGCTTATCGAGCCCATGACTTCTGCTTTGAAGTTGAATGAATCGGTAGTTTACAAACAGGACACAACCTATCTTTTAGATAAACAGTTTAAGAAAATTAAAGACGAAGCCGGAAATCCTGTTCGTGGACTAGCCTACCCTGCATATTTCAAAAATGATGATGTCTCGCAATTGAAGGAAGGCGATGAAAAGAAACTCATCTCTACGGAACTTTTCCAGAGTATCAATCCATTCTTTGTTGTTGCGCTGACTCCTTTGGTCATTGCATTCTTCAGTTTTCTGCGAAGTCGAAAAAAGGAACCGACCACTCCGGGAAAGATTTGTCTGGGATTATTTGTAAGCGGACTTTCGACCCTTATAATGGTGGTCGCAGTATATGTTTGCGGTGATGGCGATATAAAATCCAGTTCCTGGTGGCTTATCTCCTCCTATGGTATCATTACGATCGGTGAATTATTTTTAAGTCCTATGGGACTCAGTCTTGTCTCCAAACTGTCACCCGCCAGAATTACTGCAATGATGATGGGCGGCTGGAGTCTTGCAACTTCTCTGGGAAATAAGCTCAGCGGAATCCTTGCAAAAATGTGGGACACTTATGATGATAAAGCAAACTATTTCCTTGTGAATTTTGCATTGCTGATGTTTGCAACATTGCTGCTTGCATTGATGTTAAAGAGGCTGAACAAGATCTTCAAAGAGTACGGTGCTTAATATCAAAGCACCTTACTTTTTCTTGCCCTTTATCACAGAAGCCGGAAGTTCAATGTGGAAAACAGTTTTTTCCTGCGTTGATACGAAATCAATTTTACCGCCATGTGCAGTAACAATATCGAAACTCAACGAAAGTCCCAGGCCTGTACCTTCACCTGCAGGTTTGGTAGTATAAAAAGGCTGGAAGATCTTTTCTCTTATTTCCTGAGCAACTCCAATTCCGTTATCCGTAACATACAAATTTACCTTGTCGTTAAGGAGGCGGGATTCGATTTTAATTTTTGGTAAATATTTCTCATTTTTTTCCAAAGCTTTGTTGGACATTTCATTTGTAGAATAAAAAGAATTGTCTAACAAATTAACAACAAGTCTGAAAATATCATGTTTCACCAATTCAATCAATGGAATTTTTTTATCAAGGTCTTTCTCGATCTCAAATTTAAAATCAGGCAAACGGGTTTTAATCGAATAGACTGCAACCTTAATAGCTTCTTCGCAAATTGAATTAACATCACCTTGTTCCATGTGCCTGCGCTCATTGCGGTGGTGCTTGAGCATGCTTTTCAGAATAGCTTCTGCCCGCTTTCCGTGATGATTGATCTTTTCGCTGATTTGCGAAAGATCTTTAAGAGCTTCTTCGTCGGTCGCGAATTTTTTATCATGCTTTAATTCATCGATCAATTCTATCGATAGTTCCGAAAAGTTAGTAACGAAGTTCAACGGATTCTGAATCTCATGCGCAATATCAGAGATCAATTCTCCTAAAGAAGCAAGTTTAGCCTGACGGATGATCATAACCTGTGAATGCCGAAGTTCTTCCAGTGCGTCAGAGAGTTCATTGTTTCTCTTCTCCAACTCTTCCGTTCGGGCTTTAACCAATTCTGTTAATTCGTTTTCGCGTTTACGATATTGGTTGAGTAATACTTCATTTTGATTTCTTAGTCGGTTACTTAAAGTTGAGATCAGGTACTTAAAGATGTCAGGATAATTTTTCATGACATCATAAAAATCTTCTCTGCTCAACACTCCCATCTGACATTCCGAGATCGTAGACACAGACATCGATCTGGTGCTATTATCGATCAAAGCCATTTCACCAAACACTGCTCCTGCACTCAGTTCGGTTAGTGTTAAGTGTTGGTCATGGATCTTTACTTTTCCCGAAAGGATGATATACATAGAATCACCTTCATCCCCCTTATTGATTACCTCATAATTCGCACCCCACCCAACGATGGTCAACTTTTTACAAAGGGCTTCTACGACGGTTCGAGGCAAATCCTCAAAAAAGGGAGAATTTACCAATGAATCAAGAAGGTTTTGCGATGAAATAAATGCCATATCAAATTGATTGATTAAAGGTGGTGAAAATTGCGGAAATAATCAAATTTCAGTCTACCCAAGCTTTGCCGAAGTCATCGTCAGCGACCCGCCAACAGCATTGTCATTAAAGAATGAAACCTCTTCATCCTTTTCATGGAGGGCGAGAGTGTAAATCAAAGGGTAATAGTGGTCGGGTGTAGGAATTGCGAGCAGTGCGGCTTTGCCGATATTCTGCCAGTTGATCAAAGCAGCATGATCGCGTTCAAGTATTTTCTTTTTGAAGTAGGCATTCATTTCATGAGCCCAATCAAAACCATAATCTGTATCATTGAGTCGGCTGAAATCAACCATACCGAGATTGTGGACCATATTTCCGCTACCAATAATGAGGACACCTTTTTTACGCAGACTACTTAATTGTTTAGCGAGATCATAATGGTATTGCGCCGGTTGATGATAATCGATGCTTAATTGTAGTACAGGAATTTTTGCAACCGGATACATTTGTCTTACAACCGACCAGGTTCCATGGTCTAAACCCCAGTCATGATCAAGTCCAACATTAGTAGATGTAATTATTTTTTTTGTTACAGCGGCCAGTATCGGATTACCGGGAGCAGGATATTGAACATCAAATAAAGCCTTTGGAAATCCGCCGAAATCATGAATTGTTTTTGGTTTTTCCATAGCAGTTACATGTGTACCTTTGGTAAGCCAATGTGCGGAAATACATAGAACTGCTTTCGGAACAGGGATCTCCTTCGCCAATCTGAGCCAGGTCTGGGAATATTTATTTGTTTCTATTCCATTCATCGGTGAGCCATGACCCACAAACAAAGCCGGCATTCTTTTATCTGTCCGTTCCAAAGAATCGGCAAGAGATTTTAACGAACCTAGTGTCATAAGTGCTGATGCTCCTGTTAGTAGTTTGATGAAATTCTTTCTGTCCATTTTTCATTCTTCATTTATCAACCTCAATTCAGGAATCAATTTTTTTTTGATGCCAGAATATCCAAAGCCAGATAATGATACTCTCTGAATTTCAGTTTTCATAATTTCCTGACAACTTCTTCAAGAGTTTTAGCTTCGTTGATTTCGAACTGTGTGAGTAGTTGCTTTTGAATTTCATTTCTTTCAGGGCGACTCAATCCGAGAAACTCAAATTGATCCTTCATATAAGCTTTCATCTGAGGTGCACGTTCTGTTGTAGAATATGTTTCAAATGACTGCTGTGCTTTATTGATAAATTCCGAAACGGACATTAATTTTTTTCTCAAAATTAATCAAAAAAAAACAGACTGCGAAGAACAATGCAACTCAGATCAAAGTCCGTACTTACCTTTCAAAATAACATCTTCAAAGATCCCATTTTGCATAGCATATTTAAGAACCCCAATTGCACTTTTACTATTTGTTTTTTTCATGACTTCAATCCTGCATTCATCGATTGTTCGAACTGAGAGATTCATAAAGGCTGCGATCTCTTTAGAGGTTTTTTCATGACTGATCAAAAAAATCACTTCTCTAAGACGATCTTCTGAATACTTAAAAGCTTCTGCATTACCTGCTTTTGACTCAACTACCCGATCGACAATAAAATCGGCTACTTCTTTAGAAAAATAAGTCCTGCCTTTGATAACATTTTTTATAGCCTGGATGATCTCCGTTTTATCACTGTTCTTCAATAAGTAACCTGAGGCACCTTTTGAGATCATTTCGTTGATATATCGTTCTTCACCAAACATAGAAAGTGCAATGATCTTTACATCAGGAAATCTGTTCCGTATAATTTCTGTAGCTTGTACGCCATTCATCGGTTCCATTTTGATATCCATAAGAATCACATCATATGCTTCAGATTCCAATAAGCGAATAACTTCTCCACCGTCTGAAGCCTGAGTGATCTTTGAGATAAAATCGTGTCTTTTGAGTACAACATTTAATCCATCTCTGAAAATAGGATGATCATCTGCTATGATAAGTTTTATAGTTTCATTCATAAATTTCAGTTTACTACAGGAAAAACAAATTCATATTTAGCTCCGGCTGAAAAGTCATCCGAGAATTTTTTAATTACTCCATTGAGCAAATTTACCCGGTTTCTGATATTTGTTTGTCCCATACTTTTCGGAGAATCACCATTTGATTTAGATCTGCCATCATCAAAGTAAGAAAGCAAGATCGACTGATTTTTATAAATCAAAGCAATACTGATATTTTCACAATTGGAATGCTTGACAGAATTGTTCAACATTTCTCTGACGATCCTGTAAAAATTGATCTCCTGACTTGCAAGCAATTTATAATCTTTCAGTTCAAAATCAAAATTAATATTCACTCTTTTCAAAGATGAGACCATGCTGATATTATCACGCAGTGATTGTTCCAATCCGAATTTTACAATTAATTGCGACGACAGATTTCTTGCCACAGCTCTGACATTATTGATTGCTTGATTCAGATAACCCTCAATAGTTACTAAAGAATCATTTAGTTCTTCCTTGTTAACATCGGACAAAGCAGACACTTGCAGTTTGATGGCGGATAACATCGGGCCGATATCATCGTGAAGATCTTCGGCGATACGGTTCTGTTCATTTTCCTGTGTACTGATAATTGCGTCTTTGACATCGTTCTCCGCTTTTTGGCGAATGCGAAAATTCTTTACCATTATTGCAAGGAAAAAAATCAGAAGGCAAAGAAAAACGATTACAACTAAAGCTAGGAACCGGTATATTTCATTTGTGTTTTCAAGCATATGAATCCTTTTATAAACATAAGTGCAGCTATCGTATTTGCAAGTAATACTGTGTAGTTCAATAATACATTCAATCCACGGATCTGTAAAGAATATGAACCGATCAACTGAGTAAATGAAGTAAGGGTAACATTGACCAATATCCCACCAATGATCCAGAATTTTATATCTTTTACAAGGTCTGTTTTACTTTCAGTAGAAAACTTATAGGCAGTTAAAAAAGCCAATGGAATTAGGATAAGATTTCTCAGATATTTGTCTAGCGTTACTGAATAGTCAATGTTTTCTCTTGAGAAATAATATATAAATGAACAAAGATTTATTACAACAAAAAACAGGATGATGAATCGGATTATTCTATTTGGATTCCACATGAAAAATATTGAACACAACACAGTATATTCAATAAATTCATATAGCTTACCTACAACCAAATTGTGTATACTTAATCTGGTCGAAATAATCAATCCAAGCTGAACAGTATAAGCAAATAGGAGAAAGATCCAATAAATTTTTATTTCCTTTTCCAGTTTCGAATGCACGAGACTTCCATAATAAAAAAT
>JAYUWA010000042.1:0-2486 GCA_043753795.1 Bacteroidota bacterium
CACTCCACCATAATCAGCAATGTCTTGTCCCATGATGACCAGGTTATCATGACGTTGCATGGCTTGTTTCATTCCTTCGGTAATTGCATCGAGATACCGAATCTCTTTTACTTTTTCACCCCCTTCAAAAGTCGGAACCGGACGTTGATCATACAGATCCTGAACTTCAATTTCAGTGTGTGCTTCAGGATTAGATTCAGCAAAAGTGATCTCAAGGTTTTTCTCGATCTCCGACTTTATATCTCTACGGGTCAAAGCAATAAATGCTTCATCAATTACTTTTTCTTTAAGCAGAAAATTCTCGTAATTGTTGACAGGATCTTTCTTCCCCCACATATCAAAGAGCTCTTGCGGAACATATTTAGTTCCCGAAGCTTCTTCATGTCCACGCATTCTGAACGTCCGGCATTCCAGTAAAACCGGTCTGGGATTCTCGCGGATCGATTCGGCAAGTTTGAGAAAAGTTGAATAGGTTTCGAGAATATTATTACCATCGATCTGCACTGCTTCCATTCCGTAACCGATTCCTTTATCGATGAATTGCTTCATCTTGAATTGTTCGTTGGAAGGAGTTGAAAGTCCGTAGCCGTTATTTTCAATTACAAAGATTACGGGAAGATTCCAGACTGCAGCTACATTTAAGCTTTCATGAAAATCACCTTCACTACTCCCGCCATCACCGGAAAATACTGCAGTGACTTTTTTCTCTTTGCGGATCAAATTAGCGAGAGCGATTCCATCAGCAACTCCGAGTTGCGGACCAAGATGCGAGATCATACCAATTATCTTGAATTCCTGTGTACCAAAATGAAACGACCTGTCGCGGCCTTTGGTAAATCCGCCGAGCTTTCCCTGCCATTGTGAGAATAATCGGTTGAGCGGGATCTGACGCGTTGTGAAGACACCTAGGTTACGATGCATGGGAAGAATGTACTCGTCTTTGTTCAATGCTAAGCCACATCCAACAGAAATTGCCTCCTGACCGATCCCTGAAAACCATTTAGCGATCTTACCTTGACGAAGGAGAACAAGCATTTTTTCTTCGATCAGCCGGGGTTTAAGCAGTTCGTAGTATATATTCTTAAGCGTTTCGTCGGAAATGCCTTTTCTGTTGAAATTCATAATGTCAAATTTGTGATGGCAAAATTATCCAAAATTGCTTTCTATCTTTGTAAAAAGAATTCTTGTTATGGACATTCAGTTGTGGGTAGTAATCGTAGTATTTGCCGCTTCTCTTTTTTATATGAGTCGAAGGGTATATTTTCAAATGAAAGGCAAGAAACAATCGGGATGTGAGAAATGTGATGTTGTGGGAAAAAAGTCTTAAAAAGGGTAATTAAATTCTCAACAAGGAAAATACAAGGCATAAAAAAAGAGGCTACTTCTGTGGAAAAGCCTCTTTAATTTTTTCTGACAAAAAGAATTAATTCTTTGTAGTGTCAGCCATCATAGCTGAAGAGTCAGTTGCCATCATTGCAGCAGAATCCATCATTGCTGATTGAGTTGCAGCAGCAGCTTGTTCAGCAGCAGCGATTGAATCTTGAACTGCTTTTTCAGCAGCAGCTTTTTCTTCTGCGCTAGGACCGCAAGCAACGATAGCTACGAAACCAGCAGCTAACAAAATAGAGAGAACTTTTTTCATTGTATTTTTTTAGGTTTGTTTATTTAATGGGCGCAAAAGTAACATATTTTTGAATAATTACAAATATTATTCAAAAATATGTTAACAATTGAATTGTGAATAACTTAAAGTGAATTACTTACGTCCGCGACCGCCGGTCACTTCTTGTACTTTTTCCTCTTTCTTTTCTTCAGCAGTTTTAGCTTTTACGGGCTTTTTAGCCGGTTTTCCTGCAGCAACTGCAGCCATAGAATCTGCCTTTGCAGCCATTGCTGCAAGAGAATCCTGCATCATTTTTTCATTTGCAGCTTGAACAGCAGCTATTGAATCAGCAGCCATTTTATCCATGACCGCTTGAATTGAGTCTTGACGCATTTTTTCAGCCGCAGCTTTTTCTTCTGCGCTTGGTCCACATGCAACTAATGCAGTGAATCCTGCAATTACTAATAACGAGAATATTTTTTTCATTGGAATGATTTTTTCATTTGTGTTGGCAAAAGTAATTTTTATTTGAATACTGCAACAGTTTTAAAATAAAAAAGGTACTTTTGCATCAACCTCGATATAAACAAACTTAAAAAAAAACCATAAAAATGAAAAAAAACGCAATTGTTCTATTTTTTGCATTAACAGTAGGTTCAGCGGTAGTTTTAACTACAGGTTGTTCTAAAGATGATACCACGGCTCCAGTTGTGAGCTTAAATGGTGATGCAAGTGTAATTATTTCTTTGAATAGCGCAGCTTATTCAGATCCGGGTGCAACTGCAAACGATGAGGAAGATGGGGTTGTTACAGCTACATCTGATGCTAGCTCAACTAACCCGAATGTAAATAAAACAGGAACATATACGATTACATATACTGC
>JAYUWA010000043.1:0-2486 GCA_043753795.1 Bacteroidota bacterium
AGATTGAATAACAAGAGCCGTATGAAGGGAGATCTTCACGTACGGTTCTGTGAGAGGATTAGGCTGAAATGCTTTTTCCTACTCGACTCATTTGAAAAGTTGATTCAATGACGTGCAGATTATTCGAAGTATTTCAAATGATTTGGTGCGCGTGGGGCCCTTTTTTTGTTTCTTTTTTTGGGCAAACAAAAAAAGAAAAATTGAAATGAGGGGCTTCCAGTTTGGTAATCAGTTTCAATTGAAAATGTTTTATCGAACACTACTTTTAAAATAAGCTTAAACAAAAATATGTCAACCCATCTCCAACAAATGCTTCAGCTCGTCGACGAATTTTTTGCCGTAAAGAATGATCCATTACAATTAGACGTTACACCAATTGTTATGGAACAATTGAATGAACTCCATACTGCAACATTATCGGAACAAGTTATTGGCGATGGACCTGTTTGCTGGATCTTACTTATTCCATCAACCCAGGAAACAATGGAAGAATTTCTTTCAGGAAAAGTTTCAGAATCTGAAATTTTAAAACAGTCCATGTCAGCAAAAAAGGAAGGCAGAGGTTTTGATGCTATCTATTTGTGTTCTGCAATTGTACTTCCTGAATTCAGAAAAAAAGGGATTGCAAAAAAATTAACCCTCGAAGCAATTACTTCAATGCGGAAAGATTTTGACATCAGAACACTTTATTCTTGGCCATTCAGTGAGGAAGGTAAAAAACTTTCCATTTTAATCGGAGAACTGACTTCATTGCCGGTGAAAATAAAGGAATAAATAGTGATTGTTTTTGTGCTTAAAAAGAAAACACAAGATCACTAAGTCTTTATCACAAGAGCACAAGAGGAATACGCGTATATTCTAAGTGTTCTTGTGCTAAAACCTTAGTGAACTTGTGTTTAAAAAAAATCAGAGAATGTACCTCTCCACTACGAATCGACCAACTTTGAACATGGAACTTTAAACCTTGAACTACATACAAACACCATCTTTAATTGTCAACTTCCTATCCGCCATATCCGCCAGTTCATTATTATGAGTAACGATCACAAAAGTCTGGTTCATCGATTTGCGGAGATCAAAGAAAAGTTGATGCAATGATTTTGCAGATGCAGAATCTAGATTACCACTTGGTTCATCAGCAAAAACAACAGCGGGGGAGTTGATCAATGCTCTTGCAACTGCAACGCGTTGCTGTTCGCCGCCACTTAATTCCGACGGACGATGTTCTTCACGGTCGCCCAATCCAAGTTGGTGCAAGAGTGCTTTCGCTTTTTCTGCTGCTTCCGATTTAGAACTACCACCGATCAATGCCGGCATCATGATATTTTCCAAAGCTGTAAATTCCGGTAATAAATGATGCGCTTGAAAAACAAATCCGATCTTCTGATTTCTGAACTGAGCGATCTTTTTGTCCCGTAACTGCGTAACTTCAATTCCGTCGATTGTCAATTTTCCTCTGTCGGCATTGTCTAATGTTCCGAGAATATGGAGTAAAGTGCTTTTTCCGGCACCGGAAGCACCGACGATGCTTACTATTTCTCCTTTACTTATGGTAAGATCTATTCCTTTCAGAACTTGTAAAGAATAATATTTCTTGAAAATGCCGTTTGCTTGGATCATTGTTCTGCAAAGGTAAGAATTTATCACACTTATGCTCTCAAATTCCTTTTGAATTTCAGCTGTGCATTTGTAGAATTGTTTTTTTTTAATACATTGTAACATAATTATTCGCTAACATGAAAACTAATCTATGAAAATCAGATTACTATTATTGATCTTTTTGCTTTTTATAAATCTCGCTTCTTATGGTCAGTGGCAACAAACGAATGGACCTTATGGAGGATATGTTCATGCTTTAGCTATTGATAGTTCAGAAGTATATGCCGGAACTCCTGTTGGAGTTTTTAAGTCAACCGATAATGGTACGACATGGATTAGAAAATTGCCGCATTTTACCACTAAGTTCGCAATCAGCGATTACGTTATTTATTCAGGTTGCGAAATTAGTAGTAATGGACCTCATTTAAATCGTTCTCTCGATGGTGGAAACAATTGGGAAAGAGCCGACTCAACATTACCTACAATTTCATTTCCATATCATGAGACAATTGTTCGTTCGCTTGCAATTTACGGTTCAATTGTATTTGCAGGAATAATTAATTCCGGAATATATATATCTTTAGATACAGGAAAAACATGGACACCTAGAGGGTTACCAAACACTCAGGTATCAGCAATAAATATAATTGGAAATAAAATTTATGCTGGAACCGGTGAAGAAGGGCTTTACAGTTCAGTTGACACAGGCAATACATGGACATTCTGTGCTTTTGGATTTCCACAATATGCTAATGGAAATTATTATCCGATTAATTCAGTTATAACAAAAGGGCACCTCTAATAACCGTGCTTTGTTAGATTCTTTTTGAATGATTTAATAAAGATAAACTTATTCGAATTAAATTTATGCATGGCAAATAAAAAGA
>JAYUWA010000044.1:0-7652 GCA_043753795.1 Bacteroidota bacterium
TCTGAACTTTTTCTTCAATTGTATAACCATTGATTTCTATGATCTCCATTCTATCCAACAATGCCGGTTGAACACGACTCAACGAATTTGCAGTTGCAATGAAGAGCACATTGGAAAGATCATAATCGATCTCCACATAATTATCGTAGAACGTATTGTTTTGTTCCGGATCCAGAACTTCAAGTAATGCCGATGATGGATCACCATGAAAATCATTTCCTAATTTATCAATTTCATCAAGAACAAAAATAGGATTCGATGACTTTGCTTTTTTCAGATTCTGAATGATGCGACCGGGCATTGCGCCTATGTAAGTCTTACGATGTCCGCGAATTTCTGCTTCATCTCTCAAACCTCCAAGCGACATACGAACATATTTTCTTCCCAATGCTTTTGCAATCGATTTTCCTAGAGATGTTTTCCCAACTCCCGGAGGACCATACAAACACATGATAGGAGATTTCATATCACGCTTTAATTTCAATACAGCGAGATATTCTAAAATGCGGGCTTTCACTTTTTCTAAACCATAATGGTCTTTTTCCAGTACTTTCTGTGCATGTTTAAGATCAAAATTATCATTTGTTAATTCATCCCATGGAAGATCAAGTAACAGCTCCAGATAATTCAGGATCACAGAATATTCTGCTGCTGCCGGATTCATTCTTGATAATCTATCTGATTCCTTTTTAAAAGTTTCTTCAACAGCTTTACTCCACTTCTTTGTCTTCGCACGTTCTTTTAACTCTGCAACTTCACGGTCAGGAGAATTTCCACCGAGCTCTTCCTGAATCGTACGCAATTGCTGATTCAGAAAATATTCGCGTTGTTGTTTATCAATATCTGTTCGAACCTTACTTTGAATCTGATTTTTCAATTCAAGCATCTGAAGTTCTTTACTCAGATATTCCAGAACACGATTTGCTCTTTCTTTGTGATCAGCGATCTCAAGTAGTTCCTGTTTTTTAGAAACATCGAGATTCATATTTGAACAAATGAAATTGATCAGGAATGAATGGCTCTCTATGTTTCTTATTGCAAAGCCTGCATCCGAAGGAATGTTTGGAGAGTGCTGAATAATCTGCAATGCAAGATCTTTCAATGAACCTACAATCGCCATGAATTCTTTGTCAGCAGTATTCGCAGACTTCTCAGGAAAAGGAACAATCTTACAACGGATGTATGGTTCCGTTTGAACACATTCATCAAGTTTGAAACGACGCTTTCCCTGAATGATAATTGTTGTATTACCATCTGGCATACGCAACATTTTTATCACCTGCGCAACTGTACCGAATTGATTCAGATCGGGAAAAGAAGGATCTTCAATTAACTGATCTCGCTGTGCAACAACACCGATGATCTTATCACCTTTGTAAGCGTCCTTGATTAGGTTGATCGATTTATCTCTGCCGACAGTAATCGGAATTACAACTCCGGGAAATAAAACTGTATTTCTGAGAGGAAGTATAGACAAAACTTCGGGGATATCCTGTTGATTCATTTGATCCTCGTCTTCCTGAGAAAGAAGAGGTATGAATTCTGTATCATCGTCGATGATATTAGCTAAGTGGTGCGGGGTCAAATTATTGGAATTTTCTGAAAACATATTTCTGTGACGAATATAGTGAACGACATTGTGACAGAAAAATATGATCTGAAACGATTGTCTAAGTGGATTCGAAATGGTCGAATTCCATGCCAACGGCGGATTTCTGCCAAAAATCAGACTTGAAAACTGCCAAATATAAAGGTATTAGATAGATACTTGTTTATCATGCTTTTATAATAGACTCGAAGATTGATCAAACTTGGCTATTCACAGGGAATCCCGTAGGTTTGCACCCTCAAATATGGAACAACAAGCCCTATCCCACCGCGTGTTATCATTGTCTGAAAGTCAGACAATTGGCATGTCGAAATTAAGTCGTGAATTATCATCAAAAGGAGTCGATGTAATCAACCTTTCACTTGGCGAACCTGATTTTGTTACTCCTGTACACATTCGTACTGCTGCCAAAAAGGCCATCGATGATGGATTTACTTTTTATCCGCCGATCGCAGGTTTTGCCGAATTAAGAAAAGCAGTTTCGGAAAAATTTAAAAGAGAAAACAATCTGGACTATAAACCGGATCAGGTCATCGTTTCTACAGGTGCGAAACAAAGTATTGCAAATGTTGTACTGAGTATAATTGATGATGGTGATGAAGTGATCATACCAATGCCGTATTGGGTCAGTTACATTGAGATCGTAAAACTTGCCGGCGGAAAAACTGTATCTGTTAACACAACGATTGAAGATGATTTCAAGATGACTCCGGCGCAACTAGAAGCTGCAATTACTCCGAAGACAAAGATGTTCATCTTTTCTTCGCCGTGTAATCCGACAGGAACAGTTTATACTAAAGACGAACTAAAAGCACTTGCAGATATTCTTGTAAAATATCCGCGGATAATCATAATGTCTGATGAGATCTATGAACATATCAATTTTCAAGGCGGACATCAGAGCATTGCACAATTTGATTATATCAAAGATCAGGTTGTAATTGTCAATGGTGTTTCAAAAGGATATGCAATGACAGGCTGGCGGATCGGATATATCGGTGCGCCGAAATATATTGCAGAAGCCTGCGATAAAATGCAGGGGCAATTTACATCTGCCGCAAGTTCGATCGCACAAAAAGCTGCTGAAGCTGCGTTGACAGAATCAAATGCTCCAACTTTGGAAATGCAAGCTGCATTTTTACGCAGAAGAAATCTTGTTTTAGGATTGATGAAAGACATTCCGGGCTGGATCATCAACGAACCGAAAGGTGCATTTTATGTTTTCCCCGATATCAGTTATTATTTCGGAAAGAAAGACGGTGAATCTGTTATTCAGAATTCTACAGATCTTTGTATGTACTTATTGCATAAAGGTCATGTGAGTCTGGTGACCGGTGAAGCGTTTGGCGCACCAAATTGTCTGCGTTTCTCTTATGCTGCTGCTGATGAAAAATTAGTTGAAGCAATTAAAAGAATTAAGATCGCCTTAGCGAATTTAAAATAATTGAAATAAACTCCAATTGCTGTGAAGACTAAATCCCTCAGTGAATTATTTTCTGCATTTGAAAAATTGAACGTAATGGTTATCGGTGATGTAATGCTCGATAATTATTTGTGGGGAAAAGTTGAACGCATCTCACCGGAAGCTCCTGTTCCAATAGCCAGTATTCAGAAAAAGGAAAGTCGTTTAGGTGGCGCAGCAAACGTTGCCATTAATCTGAAAGCACTTGGTGCTACACCTATTCTTTGCTCAGTAATTGGAAACGATATTAACGGAAGGTCATTTATAGAACTTGTAAAACAAATTGATCTGAGTGCAGATGGAATTTTTCAGAGTACGGAAAGGATCACAACAGTTAAAACCCGCATCATTGGAAACAATCACCAGATGTTGCGTGTTGATGAAGAACAGGAAGATGATCTTACTCCGAGTGACCGGAAACAATTGGTGAACAGGATTTCAACCATTATAGCAAAGAAAAAAGTCGATGTAATTATATTTGAAGATTACGACAAAGGAGTAATTGGAAAATCACTAATAGAATCGGTTGTAAAACTTGCGCGTCAGAAAGGAATTCCTGTAGCAGTTGATCCGAAGAAAAAGAATTTTAATCATTACAAGAATGTCACACTCTTCAAACCGAATTTGAAAGAACTACGTGAAGGGATGAAAGTCGATCTTGACAAAAATAATTTAGCTGATATCAGCAAAGTAGTAAACAAACTTTGCAACGACAATAAAATTGGTACTGCACTGATCACACTCTCTGAAAAGGGAATTTTCTATGTAGACGATAAAGGTGAAAAATTGCTTCCGGCGCACATCAGAACAATTGCTGATGTTTCCGGTGCCGGCGATACTGTAATCAGCGTAGCTGCATTATGTCTTGCTTTGGATACGGATACAGAAACGATGGCAACACTTGCAAATTTAGCAGGCGGATTAGTTTGTGAGAAAGTCGGAGTTGTTCCGATTGAGAAGCAGCAATTATTTGACGAGGCAAAAAGATTGAAATTGAAATGAGTTTAGAGAAAGTCACGCCTTACAAAGATTCGACGCAAGAGAAAAAGACGCAGATCGCTAAGATGTTTAACAACATCGCGTGGAGATATGATTTTTTGAATCACTTTTTATCATTCGGCACAGACAGATTTTGGAGACGGAAGGCCATCAATTTATTAAAAGAGTCAAAACCCAAATTGATACTCGACATTGCGACCGGTACTGCTGATCTTGCATTAGAAGCAATTAAATTGAATCCGGACAAGATCTATGGCATAGATATTTCGGTAGATATGCTGACAATCGGTCGTGAAAAGATAAAAAAGCGGAATCTGACAGATAAAATTGAATTGTTGGAAGGTGATTCAGAAGCAATGATCTTTGAAGACAATAAATTCGATGCTGTAACCGTTTCCTTTGGGGTCAGAAATTTTCAGAATCTGGAAAAAGGGCTGAGTGAAATTTACAGGGTAATTAAACCGGGCGGTATAGCCATGATCCTTGAATTTTCGCAACCAACCAATAAGGTAATTCGTTCATTATACAAATTCTATTCGTCCAAAATTACTCCGAAGATCGGTAAAGCCATCTCAAAAGATGATGCAGCTTATGCTTATCTTCATGAATCGGTAAATGCCTTTCCTTATGGAAATAATTTTACTTCCATTCTGAAAAAAGTTGGATTCAAAGACACACAATTTACTCCGATGACATTTGGTGTTGCAACCATTTATCTGGCTAAAAAATAATTACGCGATTGAAATTAAAATTGAAATATCTTTTAGTGCTTTTATGCCTTTTGCCTTTTTACTCAAAAGCGCAATTGAATAGTCAGCCTATCAATTTACCAAAATACGATTATCAAAAAATGCATTTTGGTTTTGCGCTTGGATTCAACTCTGCAGATTTTGTTGTGAAAAAAGTTGCCAATTTCAATTTACTTGATTCAGTTTACAGTGTAGAATCAAGTTCATCGATTGGTTTGAATCTGACGATCCTTGCTAACCTACGTGTGGGCAATTATTTCGATCTGCGTTTCCTCCCTACTCTTTCATTCGCTCAAAGAAATCTGGATTACATGTTGCTATATAACGACAGTACCGGCATTGCAAAGACAAAGAAAGTAGAATCGACATATTTGGAGTTTCCTCTTGAATTGAAATACAAATCGAAGCGGGTCAATAATTACAGAGCGTATGTTTTAGCCGGATTCAAATATGGAATTGATATGGTCTCTCAGGCAAAGGTGAAAGCAGAAGATCCGGATGTCATTAAACTTTCGAGACAGGATTATGGATATGAGATCGGTGTTGGTTTTGATTTTTATATGACATACTTTAAATTTTCTCCGGAAATTAAAATGTATACCGGATTGAAGAATCTAATCAATCCTGAAAATACGATTTTCTCCAGTCCAATTGAGGCATTGTATTCGAAGACGTTTACGGTTTCGTTTACGTTTGAGTAAACAGGCTGAGTCAAAAATTAAAACACGGAGGACATGGAGAAAATAAAACACGGAGAACAGAGAAAAAAACATGTAGAACAAAAGGGAAGATAAAACACTGAGAACACAAGTTCACGAGGAGAGCACGGAAAAATTTGCGCTTAGGCTGTAATATAAATTTTTAGCCTATCAAAATATTTGTAATCCTTGATTAAAAATCTGCGAGTTCTGCGAGATCTGCGGGAAATAAAAAACAAGTCACAAGAACATATAAATGCTAAAGCAACTAGAGCTGGTCCTTCTCCCGGAAGAGTCCGCAAATCAAGGCAAACAGTTGCAGCAGGCGTCACAACTTTTGAATGTGACACAAGATCGAATCAAAGATATTCGCCTGCTGAAAAGATCGATTGATGCCCGAGGACGGATTGTAAAGATCCGTTTGATGATAGAGATTTTGATCGATGAAATTCCTGAGAAAAAATCTGATACTGCATCTGCTTTTAATTTTACACGAGATGTTTCTTCTGCAAAAGAAGTCTTCATAATCGGTTTTGGTCCTGCGGGAATGTTTGCTGCTTTGAAACTAATTGAAGCAGGTGTAAAACCTGTTATCATTGAACGTGGCAAGGAAGTACGGCAACGCAGGCGCGATCTTGCACTCATAAATCGTGAAGGAATAGTTGATGGTGATTCTAATTATTGCTTTGGTGAAGGCGGCGCCGGAACATACAGCGATGGAAAATTGTATACACGATCAAATAAAAGAGGTGATATAAACCGCATTCTGAATATCCTCGTTGAACACGGTGCTGATCCTGAGATTCGGATTGATGCACATCCGCATATCGGGACAAATAAACTACCACATATCGTAGAAGCGATTCGCAATACAATAATTTCAGCGGGAGGGGAAATTTTATTTGAAACAAGACTGGAAGATATTATTCTGAAGGAAAATAAAATTCAGTCAGTACTTTTAAAAAATCTGAAGAGTGATTCGGTTTTTGAAAGAAGTTGTGAAAAATTAATTTTAGCAACAGGACATTCTGCAAGGGATATTTACGAGTTACTTGAAAGAAGGAAAATAAGGATCGATGCAAAGCCATTTGCATTGGGAGTGCGTATAGAACATCCGCAGGAAATAATTGACAAAGTTCAGTATCACTGCGATGTAAGAAGTAATTTTTTACCACCGGCCTCCTACTCGCTTACGCATCAGTTTGACAAACGCGGAGTTTATTCTTTTTGCATGTGTCCGGGTGGGATCATTGCTCCCGCAGCAACAGCACCTAATGAAATTGTTGTCAATGGATGGTCACCATCAAAAAGAAACAATCCATTTGCCAATTCAGGAATGGTGGTCAGCATAGAACCAAAGGACTACGAACGTTTTGCTGCATCAGGAAATCTTGCTGCACTTCGTTACCAACAGGAAGTTGAACAAAGAGCATATAAATTAGGAGGTGGAAATTTGAAAGCTCCTGCACAACGGTTGATTGATTTTGTGAATGGTAAAATTTCCGGCAGTCTGCCTGAAAACTCATATCATCCGGGAACA
The DNA here is from genome assembly GCA_043753795.1 of Bacteroidota bacterium. GTDB lineage: Bacteria > Bacteroidota > Bacteroidia > AKYH767-A > 2013-40CM-41-45 > JADKIH01. The sequence continues at coordinate 7,058 of JAYUWA010000044.1, forward strand.
ACTTCTATTAATCTTACAGATGTTTTGCCTACTGTCGTTTCAAATGCGTTGAAAGATGCGATGAAAGCCTTTGGAAAAAAGTTGAAACCTTACTTTACCAACGAAGCAATATTAGTTGCAACTGAATCGAGAACTTCTTCTCCGGTCCGCATTCCACGTGATCCGGAGACATTGCAGCATCCGGAGATCATCGGATTATTTCCTTGTGGTGAAGGTGCGGGATACGCAGGTGGAATTGTTTCTGCAGCGATGGATGGTGAAAGTTGTGCGATGGCATCAGTTGACAAAACAATTGTGAGAAGTGAAAAGTGAAAAATAAACTTTGAGTAAAGATCTTTTCTTACAAAAACTATTTCTGCGCAAAATCTGCGAGTTCTGCGGAATAAAAATCTGAGTGTTTTTTTTCTCCCGCAGATCTCGCAGATCTCGCAGATTTTGCGCAGATTTTGCTCATCGCTTACACTTGAACTTAAATAATTGAAGTATTTACGAAAAAATCTCCCGGTAGAGTAGAGCGGTAAGGACCTAATTGCCCTTACCTGCCCCCTCATCAAACCGTACGTGCGGTTTTCCCGCATACGGCTTACCTAAGATA
>JAYUWA010000045.1:0-2477 GCA_043753795.1 Bacteroidota bacterium
GATCACTGCGAGATCGATCAATTTTAGTTTCAATTTCCAAATTATATTGCTGAAAAAAAATCTGCCGTTATTCTGCGTCTTCTGCGCAATTCTGCGGGAAATAAAAGTTGAATCTAAATATACTGCTCACCACATGTCTCGCTTTACCCTTGACCTTTAACCCTTGACCTCATTTAACGGAAACAATTCCCCGCCTTCCCCGTTAAACCTCCAAAATGAAAGAAATTAACAATTGGGCATTCAAAATAATTTTGTTTTTAGATTTATTTTTTCATTACTTTACCCGCTCCAATAGTTGTAAAACTAACCTATAAGCCAATAAACACTGTTCTCTAAGATGCGTAAAAATTTTACGATTGCCTTTTATTGCCTCTCTCTACTTGTTTTGAAGGTCTCTGCACAGCAAGATCCACAATTCAGTCAGAACATGTTTACCAAACTTTGTGTCAACCCGGGCTTTGCCGGAGCTAACGATGCCATCTGTGGTACATTACTTTATAGGAACCAATGGACAGGCTTCGGAGGAGAACCCAAGACTATGTTATTGACAGCAGATATGCCGGTCGAATTCTTACATGGTGGAGTCGGTCTGACAGTTTATGCAGCCGATGGTTTAGGAGTTGAAAAGAACTTGAATGTACGTGCAGCTTATGCTTACCGTGCAGACATTGGTTCGGGTAGACTTGGATTAGGAGTTGATTTCGGAATGCATCAGAAGTCAATGGACGGATCAAAATTTGTATTTAACGATGCTAATGACAATAACATACCCACAGGTAACGTTAGTGGTTCAACATTCGATCTTGGATTTGGAGTTTATTACAATACAGATAAGTTATATGTAGGTTTATCTTCCGGTCATTTACAGGAAGGAAGTATCAAATACGATAACATCACTACTAAATTAGCAAGACATTATTATCTCATGGCCGGTTATAGTTTAGATCTCACATCATCACTCACTCTGAAACCAATGGTTCAGTTGAAGTCAGATGCTGTTTCTACACAAGCCGACATCAATGCAAATTTATTTATTAATAGCCGTTACTGGGTTGGAGCATCTTATCGTTTACAGGATGCAATAGTGTTGATGGCAGGATTGGAACTCATTCCTAATTTGAAACTCGGTTACGCTTATGATTTGACTACTTCAGAAATAAAAACATATAGCAGCGGAACACACGAGATCATGCTGGGGTATTGTTATAAGCCTGTAAAGGTAGTAAACCGCAAATTCCACAGGAATGTAAGATTCTTGTAGAGATTGCACAAAGAGGGGTCTGATCTTAGTTTAAATTTGATGCAACCTATGATGTATCCGGTCGTTCAAGACGGTTATATCATAATGGATCGATATTTATTCTTTGATCTGAAGTAAAAACGAAACAAGTATTATTCATAAACAACGATGAATATCAAGAACTTAGGGAACAAAAAAGTCGGTTTTCTGTTTGTAATCGCTTTGATGACGCTTGCCGGCTGCGGTGGCGGAGGGAAAGGTGAATTAACAGGCGTACTTAACCGCGAAAAATGGTACCAGGGCGATCCTTTTGGAATGGTCTATATTCCTGCAGGTGCCTTTAACATGGGACCTAGTGATCAGGATGTACCGTACGCTGTTACTGCTCAGGCAAAGACAGTTACGATTCCTGCATTTTACATGGATAATACAGAGATCACAAATAACGAATATCGTCAGTTTGTGTATTGGGTCCGCGATTCACTGGCACATCGCCTGATCGGTGGTGAGCATTTGATCGACGAAGGTGAATACGGCGAGCGTATTAACTGGAGAGAAAAGATCAAATGGGATGATGAGCAAAATGAAGAAACTCTTGCTGAACTTTTCTTACCTGAGACAGAGCGTTTCTATCGTCGTAAAGAAATAGACACTCGTAAATTAAATTTCGAATACTACTGGATTGATCTCAGACTTGCTGCTCAACGCGAAAGCCGTGACCAGGGAATGAGAGATCGTTCTGTATTCATAAAGAAAGATGTGCTCAATGTTTATCCGGATACATTAGCCTGGATTCATGATTACACTTATTCATTCCATGATCCATTAACTCAAATGTATTTCTGGCATCCGGCTTATGATGAATATCCTGTCGTAGGCGTAAACTGGAAACAAGCTCGTGCATTCGCTATCTGGAGAACACAGTTGATGAACAGTTACATGGAAGAAAATGGAAATGCATTTGTTCAGGATTTCCGTTTACCATCAGAAGCAGAGTGGGAATATGCCGCTCGTGGTGGTCTGGATCTTTCTCCATATCCTTGGGGAGGTCCGTATATCCGTAACAGTCGTGGATGTTTCTTAGGAAACTTCAAACCGATGCGTGGTAATTACATGGACGACGGTGGAGTTTACACTGTTAAAGCTACTTCATACTGGCCAAATGATTATGGTCTGTATTGTATGGCGGGTAACGTCAGTGAGTGGACAAGCAATTCTTTTGATGAGTCTTCATATA
>JAYUWA010000046.1:0-2477 GCA_043753795.1 Bacteroidota bacterium
CTTGAACGTTTGAGAATTCTGAGTAGCGGAAATATAAATATAAACACAAATCTAACTGTAGGGATAGATCTTTCTGTTCAACGTGATGCTACGATCAACAGAAATCTTCTAGTGAAAGATGATATGGTTATAGACAGTAATCTGACCGTAAAAAAAAATGTAATGCTTAATACCGTTTCAGGTTCAACAGTTGTTTATGGACCTTTTACTGTCGATAAAATAGTGCCTTCTGTCTTAACCGGCACATTACGTGTTGATCAGGTCACTAATCTTAATGACAGTCTTACCGTAACAAACAATAAACCAACCTTGCTTACAGGTACATTAAGAGTTAACGAACACACAAATTTATACAACAACTTTAATGTAAACAGTCAGTCGCCAAGTGCTATGACAGGAACTCTGCGTGTTGATTCCAATGTTACTTTTAACAATCATGTTATCCTTGATAATGCAACTATTAATTCACAGGATTCTGCAACAGGTGCAATGATTGTAGCCGGCGGTGTGGGTATCGGAAGAAATCTGAATGTAGGAGGCGATCTTCGTGTTTCAGGCAATACAGAATTTGGAGGACAGGTTAAGATCACCGATGCAAGGCCTTCAGAAAATCCGGATTCGGGTGCTTTAGTAGTAAGTGGCGGAGTAGGAATTGGAAAGCAATTGAATGTTGGTGGATACAGTCACTTTTATGATTCATTACGTGTTGACAGCATTACAAGATTGCGAATTACTTTAAACGTACAAGACTCTGTTCTTTTAAATAATAAATTAACTGTAAATAATACTGCAACATTTAATGGTCGGCTGGTCAATGACGGCCAAATGGTTATTGAAGATCCGGCACTAGTTAACAGTGATCAATCGAATTATAATAGCTATCCTTTACAAGTCGATGCAGGCAAACAAGGAATTGCAATCAAAGTGGCAGGTAACACGGATGCTGCAAATAATTATATGGGATTTTTTGACAATGCAGGAATGCAGGGTCGTATCGAAGGAATGGGTTCCGGTCAATTTCAAAATACTGCACAATACATTGCAGAGAAAAAAGCACTTGATGCAAGAGTTCTCAGCATGGAATTTACTGTAGCTGGCTTAGCTCTTAGCGAAGTTGGTGCGATAGCAAATCTGGCAGCAGCATTGGTATCTACAACACCTTGTGCCGGATTAGGAGTTTGTGTTACTGTACCTATTCCATCAATGATCCTTAGCACGGGATTAAATGCAGCTGCTATGACAATTGCTTTAACCGCTGCTAGTGTTACGCTTGATAATTTATACGATGAGCGTAGTGATTATGAAAATGATGCAAATAATATTACCGGAGTTACTTATGAATCCGGTGCAGGAGATTATGCTGAATACTTAGAAATGGCTGATCCCTCTGAAAAAATTCATCCGGGAGATATTGTAGGTCTAAGAGCAGGTAAGATAACCAGAAATATCACGAATGCAGAAAAGGTAATGGTCATCTCTACCCGTCCGATCATATCAGGGAATATGCCACTCAATAAAACTAATTTCAGACAGGTTGCTTTTCTGGGTCAGGTTCCGGTGAAAGTAATGGGACAAGTTAACCCGGGCGATTATATTCTCCCAGATGGGAATAATATAGGAATCGGACGCGCTGTTTCTCCTGCAGAACTTAAATCTGAGGATATTGAGAAAGTAGCAGGAATGGCTTGGAGCGGTTCGGATAAAACAAAAGGGATTTCAACAATTAATCTGGCAGTAGGAATTGTTCCTGTAAACAATCAAAGTGAAATAGATGCCTTGCAATCTGAACTTGCTTCTTTAAACAGAGAACTCACTGAATCAGATTTACAATTGGATAAATTATTACTGGGATATACGGATAAAGAAGTAGGCCTACGTAATGCACCAATTCAAATTTCTCAACCTGTATTGCCATCACTTACTCAGGATCAGATCCAATATTATTCAATAAGTACCGATGAAATAATGAAAAATTATGATGATGCAGTTAAAGTTCTTCAAGAAACTCAACCTGCAAACTTTGCTTTATTGAAATCTTCAGACTTGCTTAAAGATGGAACATTTAAACAGAAAGTTGTAGAAAGAGTCCGTTCAAAAGTCGAAGACGAGATGAACAAAATAAAGTTAGAGAACAGTAAATTAAAGTAACACTAAAGAAATTAATCCTGAAAAATAATTTTTACAGGAAAATAAAATAATTTTTACAATTCATTTCAAAATGAAAGCAAAAAAAATACTACTATTTCTCTTCCTTCTGATTGCAGGATATTCATCAGGACAAAGCGTTCCTGCCGGAATGAATTATCAGGCTGTTGCACGCGATTCCAAAGGAGATCTGTTGATCAATTCTTCCATCTCATTGAAAATACTATTACAGGGACCAGGAAATACAATACCTTCTGTCTATTATTCTGAAATTCATAATATCAAAACAAATGATTTTGGTTTATTTAACATCATAATTGGAAAGGGTGTAA
>JAYUWA010000047.1:0-7642 GCA_043753795.1 Bacteroidota bacterium
GTAAACACAGTGCTCCATGGCTTATATGTAGCAGTGTATGGAGCACCTGTAGTTGGAATCTGAACAGCCCCTGCATCGGAGAAAACAGTGTTAACGAAATTATCGCCCGTGTTTGATGAATTACCGGTTCTGTTGCTGAATCCTAACAGTTCACCTGAATTTGATTGCAAATAAACAACGAGATCTCCAACTGCAGTGTGATTGATGCTAAGTCTGACAGAAATTCCGGACGCTGCAATAGTTCCATTATAACCTGTTACGGCTATTGTACTTGATGCCCCTGTACAACTATTATTTGGTATTGTGTAGGAATTAGAATTAGAGAATGTAGCAGCAGGATAGGTAGTAGTGATTGTATTCGATGACTGCAATTGCACCTGATAACTTCCTGATTGGTTAGCAGTATAATTTGCAGTAGTTGCATTTACAATGTCTGTACCATTTTTTTTCCACTGATATGAAACTCCTGAAGATTGATTACATGTAAGCACAACACTTCCACCCGGACAAAATGAAGTTGGTCCGCCAGCAGTTATAGTTGCAATTGTATTTGGATATACTGCAACTGTTGTTGAAGGCATAGAATTGTTTGACGTAATTGTATCACCGGAAAAAACAGTTGATGCAGAGAATACATAATTTCCTGCGACAGACATATTTACTGCACCGGTAAGAGGTACCATCATTGTTGCCCCCGGATTCAAAATACCACTGCTAATCACAGCAGACAAACTCTGTACCGAGGAAGACGGATGAATTACCTGTCCATTTACTTGCAGATTATTAAATGCAAAATTGATACTTTCCGCACCATAATTTTTTACATTAACCTGAATTGTCTGAGAAGAAGAAGTACAAATATTAATTGCTGGTGAAGCAAGACTACTGACACCAAGGTCAGCGATCGGGCACGATGAATTTTGAAATTCGAGTTGACAGATCACCGGAAGGTGATCGGCTGCATAATGTAATGCATCAGCAATATTTACCGGAACGGCTGTATTGGGTTGCTTATTGATCGAGTCATTATAATGATTACCGTCGTTTCCCATTGGAAATGTTGAACCGGCAACATAGGAGATTCCACCGGATTGCATAACTGCATTGGAGAAAAGTACTAGATCAAATCTATCGTCAAGTCCTGCTGTAGATCCTCCTCCGAAAGCTCTTACTCTTGGAGACTGGGTATGGTATTGTGCAAAGACGATGTTATTCCACGTCCCGGACATTACTATCGGATCAATGAAATGGCCATCAACTCCCGGAGTAACTGCAAGTAATTTCTGATAAGCGCTTTCCGCGGATTTGTAAATATTAAAATCACCACAAACAATAAAATTACTTCCTGCAGGTAATGCATTTGTATATTTACGGAGTGTGTCAACTTCCTGAGCTCGCTGAGCCTCATCAGGTGTGGTATTGCTTGCTTTCAAATGCACTGAATAGATTCGGATAGTATCACCTGACAAAATATGCACGAGTTTAAATTCAGAGATATCTCTCAGACTAGTTTCTAGGGGTGTATTTGAAACAAAAGAAAATTTGGATGACTTAAAAAATATTGCGTTATCGGTATCAAAGCCATTTATAAAGACGCCTGCAGAATAAAAATTTCCGGAAGAATTAAGAACATTGTTGAGGAAAAAATTCACTCCGTTTTGTCCTGTCACTTCCTGTGCTACAAAGATATCCGGATTTGAATACTGAAGAATGGATCGGAAATAAGGATTTCTGGTAGAAGTATCTGCGGTTATAGTTGACTGAGCTGGATAGTTCAGTAAATTATAGCTCATAAAAACGACTTGTTCTTTTGCAATATCAATTGGCTGACAAATCTGATTTCCCGTACCACAACCATTTGATGAAGTTACACAAACATTTCCCGGCGTTGTTCCGAAAGAAGCAATGATCGATGATGTTCCTTGACCAGAAGTTACTGAACCACCAGCCGGAACGGTCCAGTTATATGAACCTGCCGAAGGAACTGGTGTAATTGAATAAGCAAGACTTGTTGCATTAATACACACGCTGGTTGAACCGGAAATTGGTCCTGCAAGATTCGGGGTAGTAGAGGAAACTTTTACAAGTTTAGAAACAGAATTTGTTCCGTCAGGTCCGGAAACAGTAAGTGTTACATTGTAATCTCCGGTTGTCGTAAACAATACATTCACACTTGATGACGAAGTAGAAGATGTAGGTGAAGCTCCCACTCCGAATGTCCAGGAATAACCGGTAATTGTTCCGGAAGATGTATTCGTGAACAAAACATTTTGGTTCAAACAAGGAAAAGAATTCGAAATTGTAAAATCTGCAACCGGTGCTGCAAATAGATTATGAATGAATAGAAAGTAAATCAAACCAAGTAAAGCCGGTTTGAAAGTGGTGGATTTCGTGTACACAGTAAAATACAAGTATTAGCAGCAACACACTGAAATGTGCGTGAATGTTAAAAATAAGGAAAGGGCTTGTAATATGCAAGTTTATTGGGGTTTAATGGGTTTTTGAAGCGTATACAATTAAATTCCTACCTTAACATCAGGAATAGGGCTACCGGGTTTTGTTCAGTCAGCTTTTTAGAGTCCGGAAGCGACGGGCGTCATAAATTCCATTTACAATTCACAATATGAATCTATAGAAATAAATCCAAATCCTTCACATACAGAATTTACTATTTCAAACTTTGAGCACGGAGAAATGAGTGTTTTTGACTGTACCGGCAAAATGGTCTTAAAATTTGAAAATATTTTCCAAGATATAACATTTGGAAAAACATTGACACCAGGGATTTATTTTATGAAATTATTATTGCTTCTTCATCAAAAGTTATCCGAATCATTAAGTCATAATTAAACTACTTCTGAAATTGATGATGAGTTTTTTATCATTTTTTTTATCTTATCAAAGAAACTTTCCCAACCTTTCTAATCTCTGTACCATAATATCCAATGGCATCAATAATATAAACATACACTTCCTGTTGAACTGGTCGTCCTTTATAATTTCCGTCCCACTGAAATTGTGTGTCGTGTGAATTATAGATCTCTTCTCCCCATCTGTCAAATATTGAGACTGAAACTTTTTTAATATTCAAAAATGACATTGAAAAATAATCATTCTTATCATCACCATTCGGAGTGAAAGTATTCGGTACAAATATATTTTCAGGAATTCTGATCTCTACCGGGAGATCGAAGGTGTCTCTACATCCATAAATATTACTTACAAAAAGTTCGATAATATAAACACCCGGTAAATCATAGATAAGATTGGGTTGAAACTGATTGGATGAACTACCATTTCCGAGCATCCAGCTATATGAATTTGCACCCTCAGATTGATTTATCAATTGAAGGCTTTCTATTTCCGCCATGTAATAATCTTTATAATCTTTAATGGTAAATACAGCATCCGGACTTGGGTTCACATTTATTGTGGCTACTGAAGTATCTTTACAACCGGTTTGGTTTTCTGCGATCACTGAGAGCGTAAATAATCCGGGGTTAGAATATTGATGTGAAGGATTCGATAACAATGAGGAAGTACCATCACCAAAGTTCCATACAAATTGATAAGATGGATCATTACTATTTTCCGAAATATTTAGTATCAACGGTGCACAACCTGAAACAGAAGTAACAACCGGTTTTTGCAATGTATCAGCTTCAATAGAAAAATTGATCGTACTATCACATCCGGAAACAGGATCAGTAGCAACAAGTGTAACTGTATGTATACCGGGAATAGTCCATGCTACTTTTATGGTATCCGAATCAATAGGTGATATAATTGAACCACCGCCATCGATTGACCAATTATAAATTGTGCTTCCGGAACCATTTACAAAATAGTTTTGAACGCCATCGCTTATGCAGACCTTCGGTGATCCATTGACGAAGGCCGGAGGTTTAGGATTTACATCTAAAGTTAATACATCAGACATCATACATCCTGACATTGTAGTTTCATTTACCTGAATAGAATATGAACCTATGACCGGCCATTGATCTTGAAATTCTGAACCGGATTGCACTAATGGATCTCCATTGATCATCCATTGATAGAGAGAACCCGGGTTCATCCCTGTAGTAAATGTTGCAGTTTCATTCTGACAGAGTTGACTTGGACCAGAGATGACTGGAAACGGAAGTGGGTTTATTGGAACAGTTAAATATGCAATGGAGTCGCAGCCATCAGGCGAAGTTTGACGGCACGATACCGACCCTTGTCCCGCAACTGACCATTGAACTTCAATAGTATTATCAATTACAAAGCCTACAACACTTCCACCAACTACAGTCCATACATACGAATGTCCTTGTTTTGGAGTAACAGAATAGATTGAAATATCATTCACGCAAGCAGGTGATTGTCCGGAAATAGATGGTGTGGGCCCATCGAGTACTGTTACTAAAAAATTTATTGTTGAATCACAACCATTACTATTAATTATAGTGCAAGTAATAGTTTCACTTCCTGAATCTAAAAAAAATAAGATCAATGTATCACTTGTTAAGCTGGACATTGCTGAACCGCCTGAAAAATTCCATAAGATCTGATCAGAACTTTGAGCCCCGCCAACTATAAATTGAACAGGTCTGTTACTGCACAATGTTGAATTTCCAATGATCACAGGAACAGAAACCGGTAGAACGTCTACAATTAATGTTATAGTGGTATCACAAATTGCCAGATTCGTAGAATTTAAAGTAACACTTCCCTGACCGGCAGTATTCCATTCAACAACAACTGAATCTCCGTTTATAAATTGTATCACACCACCGGAAATTGTCCAAGAGTTTATTGCACCTGATTGACAAATATAGGTACTCGTTGTACCGGCACAAACTTGAGTAGGGCCCGATACAATTGGTAATGGTTGTTCGTAAATTACAATTGGGAAATACTGAGTGTTGCTACATCCATTGATTGTTGTTAGATTAAGAATTAAAGTATCACTTCCCGCAACTCCATAGTTTAGTATACAAGAATTTAATGCAACAGAAGAAATATTTGAATTGCCTGATATCGACCAGATGTAACTTAAGGAAGAATCAAATGGAATTGCCGTGTAAGATTGACTATGTCCGGTACAAGCATTTGAATTACCTGTAATAGATCCAACAGGATTTGGATTTACTATTACATCAAAAGTTATTGTCGTATCACAACCGGGGAACGAAGATTGGTGTAAAGTGATTAATCCATTCCCGACACTATTCCACAATACCGTTATTTGAGCTGTTGAAGATGAAATGACGGCCCCACCATTTACACTCCAAGTAGAAACGATTCCTCCTGCCTGCGGTACAGAATAAATTTGTGTTTCATTCAAACAAACAGAATTTGGTCCGGAAATAAGCGGTGACGGCTTTTGTGTCAACTGAACTGATAATGTATCAACAGCAACACACCCATTCATGTCTGTTTCAGTAATGCTGATCAATGAAGTTCCGGAACCGGAATAATTAATTATGACCGGATTATTACTCGGTGCAGAAATACCACCATTTGTTACTGTCCATAAATACTGACTACCGGTTGAACCTGGAACCTGGTAAGAAAAATTTCCGGGTGTACAATTTTGCAATGAACCAGAAATGATCACAGTAGGCAAAGGATTAACGTCCACTGCAAAATTAACTGTTGAATCACAGCCATTGCTATTTTGAACATTCAAAAAAATATTTCCGGAGCCAACTGTATTCCATAAAACAGTTATAGAATTAATATTGTTTTGTGTGATTAATCCGCCTGTAACAGTCCAATTATATGTATTTGAACTATTGTATAATGTCGAATACACATAAGAACCATTTAGACAGGTCGAAGCTGAACCGGATATTGATGCAGCTGGATTTTGAAAGATCCTGATTTCGATCTGATCACTTGCGGCAGGACAACCACCATTCCCAGTTGTCATTAATGTAAGATTAACGACTCCGGAACTAATTTCTGACGGTGAGGGAATGTATGTTGAATTTAATGAAGTTGAATCAGGATAGAATGCACCTGTTCCGCCATACCAGAATGCACCACTTGCAGTTGTTATACTACCGGATAATAATGCACTAGCAGACTGAGCACAAATATTTATATCACTACCGGCATTTGCCGAGATCAACGAAGTCATTTGTGTTACAATGACAGTATCTATTGCTACAGAACAATTTCTGCTATCATTTATGGTGACAATATATGTTCCCGGACCAACTCTTATGTTTTGAGTCGTTGCACCATTGTTCCATGAATAGAGATAAGGAGCCAAACCCCCACTCGCATTTGCAGTAATTACTGTGTCATTTATTCCATAACAAAGAACAGGGTCTGTGGGATTAATTGCGACTGAAAGATCATTTACAAAATTAATACGGAGTGTATCACAAAAGCCTGTTGATCCACATATGCCCGCTACGGTACCACAAACACGGTAGTCAATATAGGAAGGTAGTGATGAACCGACAGTAGCCTGAACAAGCACAGAGTCACATCCGGAAGTGCAACTGAGAAACGAATCATATAGTACATTCGAAGGGACGGAAGTCCATGTAATTGAACTTTCAACCAGATTAGTCACCGACATAAATCCTGTACATGCTTGAGAGACCCATTCTGTACCTTGCAATTCCGGTTGGCCAATAGAGGTGATCGAATAAGTATTTACATTATTTCCGGGTTTGCAAAATGTTATTACGTAAGGACCGGGACCATTCAAACATATTGGAGTTCCCAATGACTGAGGAATTCCACAATTGATCTGGTAAAACAATGAACCTCCCGGGATTGCTCCGGAGATGATGTTAAAATTTATAGCTTCCGCGCTCGAGTCAAGTGTTAAATTGAATTGTATGCAGGCATCGGATCCTGAAGCACTGCAACAATAACCCGCTCTGGGAACAGAAGTACTTGTCCAGGTACCATTCGGTTGACCTGTAAGATCAATATTAAATACAGGAGTTGAAGGATCGCAATTTTGTGCATTCACAAACCTGATCATCAATAACAAAAAAAATAAGTGTGTGCTAAATATTTTCATTTTTTCGGAATAGGCCAAACTCTGAATTCCTATTACAAATATGGCGTAGTCTTGAAGCAAGAAGGAGGAAAAACTTCACAAGAACTTACAAAACCTTACAGAATATCCATGTATTCATTACTCTGTAAAGATGGCCTTTGCAGGATTAAAAGTTGATCTGATTGTAAAAAAGATTGGCATCATTCGTTTTTCCTTTTACCATCATTTTTCCGACATGGAATTTTTTTAGAAGAAACTACTTATCTTTAACTCAAAACAATTAAATAATTACTAATTTTATTTTAACGACACTGAAATTTATATCTTATCACAAATGCGTAGTTCTATTTTAATTTTATTGACAATCCTTAATCTGAAAATGTTTGCAATGCCTGATCTTCGTCCATCAATAGGAATTGGGCAATTACCAAACGATAATGATTCTGTTTGTAACATTCCTTGGTATCTTGCAGCTCTTTCTAAAAAAGCAAGTTTCTTTAAGCCGGAACCTTCAGGCGAAATTCCTTTTGGCACATCCTTACCCAACCATTTTATATAGGCAACTATTCCCTGCATTTCTTTAGATACGGTATCTAATGCTCTGCCATTTAAACTTCTCTCAAAACAATC
>JAYUWA010000048.1:0-7629 GCA_043753795.1 Bacteroidota bacterium
AATTAAAGTTAAATTTTCTTCGCAAAAAATTCACACATTACCTCTTATAAGACGGTCCCCGAGCGAAGTCGAGGGGCAATAATTTCGAACAACGGGTTAACTACTTATTTCCAATTATAACAAATCTCAAATAATCAAATGATTCCCGAACCGGCAAAAACAAAACAGGTGGTAGATAAAAAAACACTTACCAGAGCATTTGAGTTGATGACAACGGCTCGGGCTATGTCGGATTTGTATGAGGAGAAATCGCAGATCACAGCGAAATATGTACATGCTACATCACGTGGACATGAAGCGATTCAGCTTGCGATGGGAATGCAATTGAAAGCGTGCGATTATTTGTCGGCATATTATCGTGACGACAGCATTTTGCTTGGAATAGGATTACAACCTTTTGAATTAATGTTACAGTTGCTTGCCAAGCGTGATGATCCATTTTCAGGAGGAAGGACATATTATTGTCATCCGAGTCTGAACCGTGACGACATGCCGAAAATTCCACATCAGTCTTCCGCTACCGGGATGCAGGCCATTCCAACAACAGGTCTGGCAATGGGAATTCAGTACAAAGAAAAAATGGGACTTACGGATCCTAAACAAAAAGATAAATCGGTTGTAATATGTTCCCTCGGTGATGGATCAATCACTGAAGGTGAAGTTGCTGAAGCTTTTCAAATGGCAGTATTGAAACAGATGCCGATACTTTATCTAGTACAAGATAATGAGTGGGACATTTCAGCGCATTCAAAAGAGATCCGTGCAATGGATGCTCCTGATTATGCAAAAGGTTTTCCAGGACTTGAAGTAAGATCAATTGATGGAACTGACTTTATTAAATCATACGAGACTATCAATGAAGTTCTGGCGATCATCAGAAAAGAGCGACGTCCATTTTTAGTTCATGCAAAAGTTCCATTATTAGGACATCATACAAGCGGTGTCAGAAGAGAATGGTATCGCCACGATCTTGAAGAAGATAAAAAGCGAGATCCATTGCCACGATTCAGAAGACTTTTAATTACAGAAGGATTTACAGAGAAAGAATTGCAGGAAATTGAAAAACGATCAATTGAAAAAGTTGCTGCAGATTTTGAAAAGGCAATGGCATCAGAAGATCCGAGACCGGAGGATCTTTTCAATTATGACTTCGCTCCTACTCCTGTTACAGAAGAGAAAGGTGAACGAGAACCGAAAGGAAAAGATAAAACATTGATGGTCGACTGTGCACTTTTTGCAGTACAGGAATTGATGACTAAACATAAAGAGTGTTTGTTGTATGGCCAGGATGTGGGTGCACGACTTGGCGGAGTATTCCGTGAAGCTGCAACATTAGCACAGAAATTCGGAGACGACAGAGTATTCAATACACCTATTCAGGAAGCTTTTATTATAGGCAGTACAGTCGGAATGAGTGTAGCAGGATTAAAACCAATTGTTGAAGTTCAGTTTGCTGATTACATCTGGCCGGGACTCAATCAACTTTTTACAGAGGTAAGTCGTTCTTACTATCTGAGCAATGGCAAATGGCCGGTGAGCAATATTATCCGTGTCCCAATTGGTGCTTATGGTAGTGGTGGTCCGTATCACTCTTCCAGTGTTGAAAGTGTATTGTCAAATATCCGCGGAATCAAAATTGCTTATCCATCGACCGGAGCAGATCTTAAAGGGCTGATCAAGTCTGCTTACTATGATCCGAATCCATGTGTGATCCTTGAACATAAAGGATTGTATTGGTCGAAGATCAAAGGAACAGAAGATGCAAAAACAATTGAGCCCGATGAGAATTACATTATACCTTTTGGAAAAGCAAGAATAGTCCAATCTGCTGAATCAGGAAAAGAATCGACGTTGTCAATTATCACTTATGGAATGGGTGTTTATTGGGCGAAGAATGCAGCTAAAAAATTTCCGGGAAGAATTGAGATTATTGACCTACGTACAATAAATCCTGTTGACGAAGAAGCAATTCTGACATCTGTTAAAAAACACAATCGGTGTTTGGTAGTTACAGAAGAACCCGTTGCAAATTCTTTCGCATTATCAATTGCCGGTATGATCAGCAATAAATGTTTCGAATATCTTGATTCACCTGTTGGAATTATTGGTTCAGAAAATCTTCCTGCTATTCCATTAAATTCAATTTTAGAATTCACTATGATTCCTAATGCAGATAAAGTTGAAAAGAAGATTGATGAGATTTTGTTGTATTAAATAGTGAAATCTTACAGTTAATTTACAGATAGATAATACCATTCGATTTATTTAAAACGCCAATTTGAAATTTTTATCAAATTGGCGTTTACATTTTACTTGAATTATCCTGTTAAATTTTTGTATTGTGTAAGAAAACCTTTCATATTTCCCCCCATAGGTATCGGTTTTAGGCGTGGTTTGTAAGTGAATAAAACGCACAAATGAAAACCAAAACGCTACTTTTCGCAAAAGGGATTGTTGTCCTTTTTATGATGATGATCTTTTCAGATCTCACAAATGCTCAAAGTTATAAATGGGCCAAATCAGGAGTATCAGAAGGATATGATTATGGAAATGCCATGACTTCTGATGATTCAGGAAATGTTTATGTAACCGGACAGATGGAGTTCAGATGCGATTTCGGTGGTGGTGTAAGATATACTGTCGCAGGAAAGCATGACATCCTTCTCGGAAAATATGGGTCGGATGGAACTCTGAAATGGGTCAAGCGCGCCGGAGGCCTTGGTGGTGATGTGGGCTGGGGCATTGGTGTAGATGGATTAGGAAATGTTTATTCAACAGGCGAGTTCGAACTTACTAGCGGATGGGGGCCTGGAGATTCATTAACTGCATCAGGTGGAAATGATATTTATTTGACCAAGCATTCTAATACAGGAGATTTGATCTGGATTAAAAAATATGGCTGGACCGGTGATGATAAAGCCCGAGCAATGGCTGTCGACAAAGATGGAAATTGTTACGTTACAGGATACTTTTCCGGTACAGCACGTTTCGGTTCAATCAATGTTACCAGTAGCGGAAACAATGATGTTTACATTGCCAAGATAGATTCCTCAGGCGATCCTTTATGGGTAAGTAAAGGCGGCGGCACAAGAGAAGATCGTGGCCGTTCGGTCGTCCTTGACCGGCAAGGAAATGTTTTTATTACAGGTACTTTCACACAATCTGCAACCTTTAGCAGTACAACTCTGAGTTCATTAGGGAAAAATAGTTTATTCGTTGCCAAGTATGACAACAACGGTAACTTCCAATGGGTAACCGGCGCAGGAACTTGCTGTGACACTACACGTGGAAATGCTATCAGTGTTGATGCAAATGGTGATGCATACGTAGCAGGATATTTTAAAGACAATACAACGATAGGAAGTAATTCTTTTACAGCATTTGGTTCATCCGATATTTTTGTTGCAAAATATGACGGAAGCAATGGAAATGTACTCTGGTCAAAACAAGCCGGTGGACCTTATGATGATATTGGTTTCGCATGTACATTTGATACAGTAAAAAACCAATTATATGTTGCAGGTCAGATCGATGATCATGGAAATTTTGGATCTATATATGTAGGTGCAGCCGGAAACAGAGATGTTGTGATTGCAGCATATGACCCAAGTGGAACAGAACTTTGGGCTAGACCCGGAGGCGGAAATCAGAGAGATGCAGGCCAAGCTATTACGTATGATACATTAGGAAACATTTATTCAACCGGATTTTTTAATGACACTGCAAATTTTGGAACAACTGTTTTACAAGGTTATCCAAAAGCAGATTTCTTCGTAGCAAAAATGGCTCCTCCGCTTTCTGCACAACCAACTATAAATGCTTCAGCAGTCGTAGCTTCGCTTTCAAATTGCAATGACATACAACTTAATTTTTCAGCAGGTAATGGTACAAGGAGACTTGTAATTGCTCGTGCAACTTATGCAGTCAATGTTCTTCCTGTAGATGGAAATTATTATTCTGCTTCTTCCAACTTTGGCTTAGGGACAGATCTCGGATCAGGAAATTTTGTTGTCTATGATGGAACAGGAACTTCAACAACTATTACCGGAGTATCTTCTGGCACGACTTATTATTTCAGAGTATTTGAATACAATGGAGTAGGTTTTGCTTCCAATTATTTATTGACCTCATTTGGAACAACAAATTTTGCACCGAGTGGCTTCTCAATAAATGCAACGGCCAATCAGACTACATTTTGCAATGGTGGCTCTACAACACTTAGAGCAAGTTCAGGTGCTGATTCTTATTCCTGGTCACCATCGAATGGACTTTCATCGATAACAGATTCTGTTGTAACTGCTACACCGACAAGTACAATTACGTATACAGTGACAGCTACAAATGGCAGCGGTTGTACTTCATCGAGAACATTAACGTTAACAGTAAGTCAACCGCCAACGGTAACATTCACATCGCCTGCAGCAGTCTGTAGCAATACAGCACCAGTTACACTTACTACTGGTTCACCGGCAGGTGGTACTTACAGTGGCGCAGGAGTGAGTGGTAACTCTTTCAATCCTGCTATTGCCGGTGTTGGTACAACCACTTTAACTTACAACTATACCAATGCAGGTGGATGTTCAGGAAGTGCAAGCTCTTCGATTGTTGTGAATGCAATTCCGACTGTGACTCTTTCTACATTCAATTCAATTTGTCAGAGTGCATCACTGTTAACATTGACAGGCGGATCACCAAGTGGCGGAACATATTCAGGAACCGGTGTCAGTGCAGGAAAATTTAATGCAGCAACAGCAGGTCCGGGAACTCATACAATAACATATTCATATACGAATGGAAGTGGTTGTTCCAATACAGCAACAAAAACGATTACCGTTAACCCTACTCCAACTGTAACATTAGCAGCGTTCACACCTACCTGTATCAATGCTTCACCCATTACATTAAGTGGCGGATCTCCGACAGGAGGAATCTATTCCGGAACACTTGTAAGCAGCGGAATATTTAATCCGCAGACAGCAGGAGCGGGAACTTTTCTCATCACCTATTCATATACTAATGCGAATGGATGTCTTTCTTCTGCAAGTTCCAATATCGTAGTTACTACAACTCCGGTTGTTACAGCAACAGCGCTTAGTCCTGTATGTGTAAACGCTTCACCGATCACATTGTCGAATGGTAGTCCGGCCGGAGGAACGTATTCAGGAACCGGAGTAGCGTCAGGAGTTTTTACTCCTGCTACGGCAGGACCAGGAACAACAACAATTACTTATACTTATAACGATGGCAATGGATGTCAGGGCACGGCATCAACAAATATTACAGTGAACACATTGCCTACGGTTACGCAGTCAGCTCTTGCAAATGTTTGTCAGAATGCAAATGCAGTAACACTTTCAGGTGGATCACCAAGTGGTGGAACATACAGTGGAACAGGAGTTACAGGAAACTCATTTAATCCTGCTATTGCAGGAGCAGGAACACATACGGTAATTTATTCCTATACGAATGCATCAGGATGTTCCGGAACTGCCAATGCTTCAATCCTTGTAAATCCTACTCCATCGGTTGCTCTTAGTTTACCGACATCAATTTGTGTCAATGCATCACCACTAACTTTAACAGGTGGAACACCTGCAGGTGGTGTATATGGAGGAACAGGAGTTGCATCAGGTGTATTTAATCCTACTACAGCAGGAACAGGAGTAAAAACTCTTACATATAGTTATACAAGCAGTGCAGGCTGTTCAGCAAATACAAGCAACACAATTACAGTAAATAGTTTGCCTACTGTTACGCTTGCAAGTTTCCAGGCAGTATGTAATGGCTCAGCGCCAATGACATTGTCAGGAGGAAGTCCTGCAGGTGGAGTATACTCCGGAAATGGAATCACGAATAATATTTTTAATCCGGCAACAGTTGGAATAGGAACTACAACAGTGACCTACACATACAACGATGCAAACGGTTGTGCAGGTACTGCAAATAATACGATCACAGTAAATGCAGGTGCAGCAGTAACGCTTTCAAGTTTTAGTCCGATGTGTACGAACTCATCAGCTATTACACTAACAGGTGGTTCACCTGCAGGTGGAACTTATAGCGGAACAGGTGCTAGCGGTACAACATTCGATCCTGCCACTTCAGGAGCGGGAACATTTGCAATCACCTATTCATATACAAATGCAAATGGTTGTGTGAGTACAGCACAATCAAACATAGTTGTAAATGCAGTAACTGCAGCTAGTATGTCAACACCACATGCAGTTTGTTTGAATACATCTACATTTGCATTGACAGGCGGAACTCCGGCCGGTGGAACCTATTCCGGAACAGGAGTAACTTCAAATAATTTTAATGCATCCGTAGCAGGAGTTGGAAACACAGTGATCACTTACACTTACACCAACGCGTCAGGATGTATTTCTATAGCTACTGCAACACAAGTTGTAAAGTCTGCCGGAACTCCCGCTACGATTGGAAATGTTAGTCCAATGTGTGCAAATGCAGCAGCAGTAACATTGACAGGCACACCGGCTGGTGGAGTATTTTCAGGTGTTGGAGTAACCGCTACAACGTTTACGCCATCAGTTGCAGGAAATGTCACTGTTACATATACATATATTAATCCTAACGGATGTGCAACTTCAGCAAATACCACAGTTACTGTAAATGCCTTACCGAATACCACATTAAATTCAGTCTCTCCATTATGCGCTAATGGTAGTGCATTGACTCTTACAAATGGTAGTCCTGCAGGTGGCATCTACTCGGGAACAGGTGTAAGTGGAAACACATTTACTCCTGCTAATGCAGGAACATTTTCTATTACGTACACATATACAGGTTCAAATGGTTGTACAAATTCTGCACAGACAAATATTGTTGTGAATTCAATCCCGGTTGTAACGCTTGGAAACTTTGCACCAGTGTGTGTGAATGCAGTGCCTATAACTCTTACAGGCGGACAACCTGCAGGCGGTGTTTATAGCGGAACCGGTATCAGTGGCGGTGTATTTAATCCTGCAGCAGGTTCAGGTTTGCGTTCGATCACTTACACATATACAAATGCAAACAATTGTTCAGCTTCAACAAACGCTAACATAATTGTCAATCCGGCACCGACAGTGAATCTCGGAAGAGACACAATTGTGTGTGCGCAAACTGTTGTGACTTTAAATGCAGGAACAGGATTCACATCTGTTCAATGGTCGACAGGTGCAACAAGCAACAGCATTTCAGTTGATAGTACAGGTGTCGGGTTTGGAAGCAAAACAGTAACAGTGAATGTAACAAACACATCAGGATGTATCGGCAGAGACACTGTAGTGATCATATTTGATAATTGTAGTGGAATAGCAAACTCATATGAACCAGCATTCGGAGTTTATTTTTATCCGAATCCATTCAACGGAAATTTCCATATCCTCACTGAAAGACCACTTGATTATTTTATCTATGATATCAGTGGACGATTAGTAGAAACGAGAAAAGATATTCAGGGAATATATGAAACCGGTGATCATCTGGCGGCTGGGACTTATTTTATTGAATTCAGGAGTAAGGAACAACGAAGGACGTATCAGTTGATCAAGGCTACTGGTTCTAATTAATTATTGAATAATTAATAATATGGCTCAACAACCGCGCCGACGGGTTGTTGGGCTTTTT
>JAYUWA010000049.1:0-2468 GCA_043753795.1 Bacteroidota bacterium
CGGACCGTTATTCGGTTCGCCTAAAGCAAACGTTCCTATGCCACGGGCATCTGCTCCTGTGTCACCTACTTTTTGTGTAAACATCAATGCTAACCAGTCACTCCAACCTTCTCCGCCTTGTTCGCCGTTAGAAAGACAGCTTGAATTGTTTGGTCCGCCTGTTAGTCTGTTAGAAACACCATGACCCAATTCATGTGTGATGATTCCGTTATCAAATGAACCGTCAATTTGAACAGCACTTGATGGCGAAGGATTCAATGTTCCGTTCACTACACCAAGTTCGACAGCAGCGCGGATAATATTACCATCAGCCTGAGAGATCATTACTGAAGGGATTGTTATTGTGGCTCCGCTTCCGTTGTCGCCCATAGCAAACGGTGAAGTTGCATCATTGTTGATCACAATTACTGCGATTGCATTTTCATTTTGCGCTTCAACTACTTTTTCTACAAAATTACATGTACCTCGATCGATCAATGCAATTTTACCGGAAATGCTTGCACCATTTATTAATGGCTCGCATGCATCTGTGTTAGGACTTACGCCATCGTCAACTAAAACGATATTATCTGTAATGGCAACGCTTATGGAAGGACCAAAACCGGCAGCAACAATGTTGTAAGTGCCGGCTATTCCACCCGGACTATTGATCTGAAGTGTTGACTGAACAACTCCGCTCCACAAATACATTTGCATTCGACCGTTTTGTCCATCGTCCGGTGTTGAGAAATTAGCATTGTTGGTTCCGCCGCCATCTTGTGCTTCTGCCTCTACATAATCATTACCGGCTCCATTGCCAGTATAGTTGAATGCTTGAAAATTTCCTGACGCTTCATCGAATCCATAATGATATAGATAATCGTGAAGCATATTGTTTACATAAAACAAATTGACTGTAGCTGCATCCGTGTATGTGCTAGGTGCCTGCAATAAATTCGCAGGAAAATCGAAATCTAATAAAGCAGTTCCGTCAGCAGAAGTACCGGGCGCATCCTGATCTGCAATATCGTCGTATGAAAAAACATTGTTACCACGTGTGATAGTATATTCTGCTCCTGCTATACCGTCTACATCATGCCATCCGAATGGAGAAGCTGTTGCATCAGAAGGATCAGGAAGTAAAGCCGATGGACCAAATGACGGCCCTTCTAAAGGAAAAGGAAAGACACGGTAGGATCCGATCAGTGAAGAAGATGAAGGAGAAGTTGTTGTTGTCGAAGCAGCATTCCGAAAAGGAACAGCTTGAGTCGTTTGTTGAGTTGATGTTGTAGTATGAGATTCACCGAACTCACAACTTACTGTCCAGTCGTTTTTAGTGATGTAGTTTCCATTCAATGCATCGATCCGTACATTCCACCAATGACTACCATCGATCACATGTATGTTGACATTCCATGTCAGACGCAGACGATTGTTTACCGGTTGCAGAACCAATTCGACCTTGATGTCATCTCTTGAAATTCCGCCTGATGTAAAAGTTGATTTGTTTAAGCTCTTATCGTTAGCGATCATTTTCGGATCAGAGTGTAGCGCTAAGTTCAGATGCTGTGCAGCTTTCCTGATACCATCGACCTGAGAGATTGAAGGGCGAATTGAATTGGAAATTCCGGCTGCATTAGAATGTAAACGATTTGCAAATGAGATGACTTTGCCATTACGAATACAGGCAGTCGATACACCGTTGAATATTTTCACACCGTTTACAGTCTGCTGAACATAAGCATAGGCTGTTCCGATCTTCTGATTGAAGGTGAGGTCAGACAGATACCAGTTGGCAAGATCTTCATCCGTCAGCTTTAATGTCGATTGATTTACTTTTAAATAATCGGCAACAATTTTTCCGTAAATATTTTTATCGGAATTCTGATTGGCGCCTGCAAAAAGCCGGATAGCCAAAAAAAGCATCACAAACGATGCTGCACTTAGTTTCTTAAACATAGTAGTAGGAATAGTATAGTAGGTAATTAGGTTAATTTAGGTTAAGCGAAATAATACTCTTTTGGATTTCCTTTTGTCATTGAAAAGTGATTTTCAATCCATTCCAAATATAAAAAAAGAAAGTGAAGGTCAAAGGCTACCAACCATAATTAACACGTTGAGATTCTATTGAAAAAGCAGTGTTTTAGGGGCTTTGAGCCTTTTTGGATGAAAAACAAAGTTTTATGTGAATTCCTTTTAATGTAAAGGCTACTATCAAGAGTACAACAAATAGAATCCTGAATCAATTCATACGGGTAGCAGTTAATCAACGGATTCCAACTTACGCTCACTCCAGGCTGTCAGTAATCGATATACCATAACTTCTCGTAAATTTATAAAACGCACATCATCATAAATTCTTGCCTCGTAGAAGTCACATATGATTATGTAAACCCGTTGTTCGAAATTATTGCCCCTCGACTTCGCTCGGGGACCGTCTTATAAGTGGTAATGTGTGAATTTTTTGCGAAGAAAATTTAACTTCAATT
>JAYUWA010000050.1:0-7604 GCA_043753795.1 Bacteroidota bacterium
AGGGTTCATTTTTAACGAAATTCAGGGCTTTTTCTCTGAATAACAGGCAAATTTATGGTTTTTATACTTGCCTATTTCGCATTTTACTGCATTTTTTTACGGTTAGTCTATCCTACGTAGAAATGTATACGAAAACCGGTGCCTTTTTTCGGCTTATTTTGACTACAAACCAACTCATATCGCCGATTTTATCAAAATTATGCACTTTTCTATTGCTAATTTGTTTTAAGATAAGTGGAACTAGGCTAAAAAAAGCAATGAACAAATCGTAGGAATTCTTGATACCCTCACTGACAGATAAAAATGACAAAGCCGACTCAAAACGAGCCGGCTTTTTTTGAACCTACTACTAACTTAATCCACAAAAAAATATTTACATCCGAAGTTTAGAGATCTCTCCGCTACCAATGATCTTTGATGAAATTTTTCCGGGTTCCTCAACATAATAAACATTTCCACTTCCTGTAATTGTAACATTGAGATCATTTTTTACATCAACTGTACTCGTTCCGCTACCACTGATTGCAACAGCACTTGAAAAACTATTTAAGCCACGTGCATCGATGTTACCACTACCGCTAATTCGTATATCTGTTTCGGAAGAACTTCCTTTCAGATCAAGATTTCCTGAACCCGACAAATTTGCTTTTAGGGATTTACTATCGATCATCACTCTGATATCGCCTGAGCCCGACAATTTCAAACTCATGAATTCACATTGAAACTGACTTCGTGTAACGATATTTCCCGAGCCTGTCAATTCCAACAAGCAAAGATCTTTCACTGTAATGTAAATCGTTACCGGTTTTGTAAATTTGATATTATCATCGGTATCAACTACCAGCGAATTGTTTTTTACAACCGTTTTGATTTTGTCGATCAGATTATCTTCTGCCTCTATGCGTACTTCCTGCTTATCGCCTTGCTTGACATAAATGTTTGCAGAACTTTTTAATTCTATTCCGCTGAATGTTTCCAATTCACGGGTTTCAGTAACTGTTCTTCCTGAACCTTCTGTCCAGCAACCATAGGTTGTTGTATTGAATAAAAGTATTGTCGCTAATACAAAGAAATTTGTTTTCATTTTATGTGATTTTATTTTTTGAAATTTTTTTGTGTGAAATGAAAATTTTATAGTCCGACCAGAGTAATTCCTACATTCACAGGATATAGCACTGGTCCTTTTTTATCTTTGAATAATGTTGATGCATAATAATCAGCAAAAACATTTAATCTTCCGTAACCCATTGCTACTCTGAAACCATAACGGAATGGATTCAAATTAAAATCGCCGAAGTCTTTTAACTTTTTCGTTTCACCATCCATTTCAACTTTATTTTTGGTATGTGAGCCAACAAGTAATCCAACCATACCCCCTACACCCATATGAAATGCGTTTTTATATTTTCTGCTTGTGAAAAACTCAAACATGATCGGTGCTGTAAGATAACTTGCGACCAGTTTACTTTTCTGATGACTTACACCTGCTGTGGTATCATGGTAAGCTGAAGTGTAATTTCCATTTGACAATTTAATATCATCGTCGAAACGGTAGTTATTCCAGGTAACACCTAAACCGGTAAAGAACCACACATTGCTCTGACCCAGTTGAACATTTTTCTGAAGGAAATTAAGTGAGAAACTTACCGACTTGTTTAATTTCAATTCAAAATTTTCCTTTCCATCGGCCAGATTGAAATCCCCATTGTTATCCAGATACGAATTCACACCTAATTCAATTCCGGCCCAAATCGGTTTCGTCTTTCTGGTTTTAGATTTTGAAGAATCTGCTTTTCCTATCACCCATACTTGCGATTTACCCAATGAGATTCTTGTAGTGTCGCTGTTTGCATCTTCGCTTGAGTTTGCGCTTTTTACTTTGCCAATACCCGAAACATCTTCATTCAATTTAGCAGGAAGATTTTTATAAGTAATAGTTCCACTTCCGCTGATCGTTGAATTGAGCTCGTCAGTAACATCAAGATTGATTTTTCCTATTCCTGAAATGGAAGCATTTGCTTTACGAAGTTTTAGTCCGTTGGCATCAATTTTTCCTGAACCCGGTACGCTGAATTCTGCAACATCGCCTTTACCTGTAAGTTCGATCTTACCTACTCCCGGAACGGATGCCATTATATTTGTTACATCCAGATCCATCTTGATTTTACCTGCGCCATCAATTTTCAAAGAGATATTACTCCCGGTAATTGTTGACTCACTGTAGACATCCCCTTTTCCATCCAGTTCTACTTCTTCAAGAGAAGGGACAGAAATAAAATAAGTGTTGCCTGTTGAATTGTCGATGTAAAGTGTTTGATTCTTTACATTCACTTCATCTGAGTTTACAATTGATCCGACAACTTTTACCGTTTGCACAGGGTCGATACGGACATAGACTGTAGCCATACTTGATAATTTAATTTTCGAGAACGGCTCAACCTCTAAGTTTGCTGTCTTTTGGGCGAATGATGTAGCAGCTATAAATATCAGTGCTAACATTAATTTAATCGATTTCATCTGGTATATATTTTATTGTTTTTCGTTGTATACTAATGTGACGGTTTGAGGTGGGAGGAAGTTACAGTGTTTTTCAAATTAAAAGTTAAAAGGGTTACGATAGATTAAAAAACACAGAGTGCACTAAGAACACAATGAGAACACGGAATGGCATTCTGCTTCGTAGATAAATTCCGAGTATTTTTTTTAGAAACAAGATTAAGCGCAATATTTCCATTCTCGAATCTCGAATTACGATTCTGGAAAATGAAACTACCTCCGCCGGGTATGCGATACTGAAAACTTCTCCCCTACATTTACTGCATAAGTCGTTGCATCATCCACATAATTTTCCTTTTTGACTACACCGATTTCTTTGGTATCGGAAAAATGTTTCAATTTAACGGCGGCTACATTAAGTAAGGAAGTCGATTGTTTCGTTTCAACTTTTAAATTCTGAGCAAGACCTAATTCAGCTAATTCAGCTTGTGAGAAAATTTCAGAGAGGTCAGTGACCTGTCCAACTTTTACATTGGAATTTTCTGATTGTGATTTATTATTAGCAATTAGTTGTTGATCAATTTCACCTGTTAAGTTTTCCTTTTTTGGCTGAACGGCCAGATTGCTTTCAGGCAAAATCGGTTGCTGAATATTATTCTGCAAAGAACTTTCGTCTTTATTCGTTTTTTCATTCTGTGCCAAATTTGAAGACGGTGCATCTTTCTTTTCTTCGGAAGGAAGAATTTTTCTTTGCTTCTCAATAACATCAACCGGATTAATAGCCATCGGTGCAGGCGCGATTGATTTATTTTTTATTGGTGTTTCAACAGGAAGAATTTCTTTATCGCTTTTGTCAACGATCATTTTTTCATCGGCCTGAGGGCGGAAAATAAAATATGCCAGTGCTACAAGTATGACTGTAGCAGCAATCGATAGATTTCTGTAGAATGAATTTGTGAATGAAACAACTTTTGCAGTTTTCTTTAAAGAAGATTTATCTGCAAACAAAATTGTATAATCAGGAAGCAATCTGGTTTTTTTAATGACCTCCAGTTCACGGACTAATGATGGATCTTTCTTTAGTTGAAGTTCTACTTTTTTTCTTTCATCCTGCGCAAGATCATTTTCAAAATAAGCGATCAACAGTTCAGAATCTATCGATTCCGGTTTCTTCAGATTGTGTTTATCAGTGAAAACAACAGGCTCAGCTTCAAGTGTTGCATGTGACAAAAGCTCAAACTCTTCTTTCAAGTCCTGATGTTGATCAAGAAATGCACGTAACTCTTCAGCCTGAATTTTATTCAGTTTACCATCATAAAAATCGATGATATAGAGTTCGTAGTTATTTCTTGTGATCATTTTCAAATTACTCTTTCGGGAGAACCGATATATTGTTTTAAGAACAGACGTGCGCGATAAATGTAAACTTTCACTTGTGATTCATTCAGGTCAGTGATCTTTCCTATTTCTTCATAGCTGTAACCCTCATAATCGCGCAATGTTATTACAGCCTTCTGAATTTCCGGAAGTAAATTCAGAGCAATATTCAGAACTTTCTTTATGTCTGAATATTGTTCTGAGTGAAAAAGACTTTCTTCATTTACTTCTGTATAATCCGACACATGTTTTTTCTTTCTGATCCGGTCGATCATTGTATGATAACCGGTAGTAAACAAATAACTCTTCGCCTTACTGCCTTCCACTTTTTCATGATTCCGCCACATTTTTTCAAATGCATCCTGCACAACATCCCTGGCTTCTTCCTCATCCCGCATATTTTTCAGGATAAAGCGGAATAGTCCATCGGCGTGTTTATCTACACATTGATTGTATTCAGCGGGTGTCATTCGTTGTGGTAAATGGTAGTCGTGTTCAGTTATGGGACGTACACATCATTCCAAAGTTACAGGAAATCTGAGAAATAATTTTTATAACATGAAATCAATACAACCCCATGTATTCCAATTATTTAATAGCCACTGCTATTTTCGAACAATTAATTTAAATATTAATTTCTTTTCATTAGTTAAAATCCTTAAGATGTAAAAACCAGATGGTAGGTCAATTGAAAACCTCAGCATATCATTCTCAATTCTATTTTCACTTTTAAGAAAAACTTCTTGGCCAATTGAATTAAATATTTGTATTGATTCAACATAAATATTTTTTACATTAGTAAGTACAATATAATCAGCAGCAGGATTTGGAAAAATAGAAACATCTTCAGTTATATCGGAACTGTCAATTTTGCAAATATCCGAAGTTGAAGAAATATTTTCTGAAATATTATTAAAAGGTATGGTATAGGTATATCCCGAAATAAAAAAAGAAGAAACAGTATCATCAATTACCGAAATATTTTTCTGAATGCTATGCATTTCGAAACTTTTTGAAAAACACGTTTCCATTTCTATTGAGTTTATTTTATATAGAACTTCTGCAAAATAATTAGAAGCGAAATTACCTTTCCCATATAAAATACAGTTGTTATCTTCTAGTTCTATTACATTTTGAAGGTATAAGGAGGTATTAGTTGTATCAGTGGAAATTTCATATGAATAAATTGGACGACCAGCAGAGTCAGCAACAAAGAAAAATCCTTTATAAGAACCTGTTGATCCTACATAGACTAGATCGCTGTTTTTCCTTTCGATAACTTGATAAGGGAAGCAGTTCTCTCCAACATATTCATGGTACCAAAGCAAGGTCCCTATATCGCTAAACTTAGCAGCATAGAAATTATCAGTTAGGTAATTTTGCCCGCATACAATATAATTATGATCTTTAGTAATTAGCATGGCTGTCGAAAAACTTGAGTCTTCTAGTGATTTCGCCCAAAGAATATTGCCTACAGAATCTATTTTTATCATTCCGGCACCAACACCATTATTTACAGATCGTACGATCAAGCCGCCATCGTTAGTCAAAAAAAGATCTTTCATAATAAATTCATTGACCGAATTATATACTTTCGACCAAATGAAATTTCCAAGGGAGTCTGATTTTTGAATATATCCACAATATTTTCTTGTAACTTCATCTCTAACCAAACCTCCAGTAAAATAGCCACCATCTCGACTTTTTGCCACATAACAATTACTTAAATTATATGAACCTAAATCTGTTGCTTGAATCCAATCTATTTCACCAATATTATTTACCCTTACAAGAATTGGATGGCGCAAGCCTGAAGTTGAAGCAGTATAGCCTGATAGAATATAACCAGATTCAATATAAAACCCACTCTGAATCATTAAAGGAAGTCTCTCAACCCCTGTAGAATTGTATTCTACATTACCAAATTTATCGAATTTAATAATTTTTAAATACAAGTCTATCAACGTAAAGCCAGAATCGCTTGGTGATGAAACCAAGAAATATGTCGATTCCAAATCCAGCATCTTCGAAAAACCAGATTGAGAAAATGAATAACTAAAACTAAAGGAGAATAAAATAATTAAGAGTGAACTTTTTATAAAATTATTTTTCATCATAAAGAAGGTTCCAATAAGCCTTACTAAGATACAACATTAAATATCCTTGTTCACATTTGAATTTTTAATTACTTACATGCCGCTGATTCGACTTAATTTATTCGATCTACGACCGTATCGCTAAATGAATATAAATTTCACGCTGGAATATAATCAATTTAACAAAGCCACAATCGAATTTTATGTAAACATTTCATCTAGTGGCGCAAAAGCGTTAATTCGAGATGTACAAATTCCAACCTGAAGTTTAAACATTTCCGCTACCTTTGCCCCATGACGCAAGAAGAGCAAATTTCAGTATTCGATATGTTTAAAATCGGAATTGGTCCGTCCAGTTCGCATACTTTGGGGCCGTGGCGGGCTGCACATCGGTTTTTGAAATCGATCGATGATCAGAAATTATGGAATGGAATTGACAGGGTTATAATTAAGTTATATGGTTCCCTTGCTAAAACCGGCCGCGGACATGGCACTGATATAGCAGTTCAACTGGGGTTGTCGGGATTTGATCCGGTTACGTTTGATGTAAATGCAATCACTCCAACTATCAATTCAATTGCAGAAAAGAAAAAACTCAATCTCGATTCCAAAAAAGAAGTCAACTTTTCTCCCGAATTCGATATCGTTTTTCTTTTCTCTGAATCACTGCCGCAACATTCAAATGCTTTGACATTTTCCGCATTTGCTGATGATGAAATTGTGATAGAAGAAACGTATTATTCTGTCGGTGGCGGATTTGTTGTAAAAGATGGCGAAGATCATTCGAAGTCTGCGAATAAGGTAAATCTGAAATTCCCGATCGACAAAGCATCTGAATTGCTTTTGTATTGCGATGAAAATAATATGTCAGTTTCAGATGTCGTTATGGAAAATGAAAAATGCTGGCGGAGTGAAACGGAAGTGCGTGAAGGTATCTTGGATATCTGGCGCGTCATGACTGAATGTATTTACAGAGGATGTCATGCTACCGGTGAACTGCCTGGTGGATTAAAAGTTGCCCGTCGTGCTGCAAAGCTGAACGATAAATTCCTTAATGGAAAACAACATGCAAATTTTGGTGAGTGGGTTACTTTGCTGAAATCAGGAGGTAATAATTTTAAATATACACTTGACTGGCTAACATGTTTTGCTCTTGCAGTGAATGAAGAGAATGCATCATTCGGAAGAGTAGTGACGGCTCCTACTAACGGTGCTGCCGGAGTTATTCCTGCAGTACTTCTGTACTATGTAGTTTTCAATGACAATATCGGCGACGATGAAATTACTCGCTTCCTTATGACTGCCTCAGAGATCGGTTGTATTTTCAAAAAAGGCGCAACTATATCTGCAGCAATGGGTGGTTGTCAGGCTGAGATCGGCGTATCATCTGCAATGGCCGCCGGCGCTCTCACTGAACGTTTAGGAGGAAGTCCGCGTCAGGTTTTAATGGCATCAGAAATTGCAATGGAACATCACTTAGGCTTAACATGCGATCCAATCAAGGGACTCGTACAGATTCCTTGCATTGAAAGAAATTCAATGGGTGCAATTAAAGCGATCACTGCTGCGCAACTTGCTTTGAACAGCGATCCTGAAAAAGCAAAAGTCTCCTTGGATGATGTTGTAAGAACGATG
>JAYUWA010000051.1:0-2461 GCA_043753795.1 Bacteroidota bacterium
GGATTAAATTTTAACAAAGGACATAAATTATTAGCAATCGAAGCAAAAGATGCAACCATCTTTACGCAACAAGATGGCGAATATCTTGATCTGAATGCCGATCTGGAAATTCACAGAAGTGATTCTGCAAAGAATGATAAAATTGCAATTAATGGAATTGGCGGTTCAATTGATCTGTATTTCAAATGGACGGATAAAAAGAACAGATCGCTGGAATTTAAAGCTCAGAATCTGGGTGTGATTGCATGGAATAAACAATCAGCTTATATTACCTCAGATACTTCCTTCAGGTTTGAAGGAGTAGATATTTCTGAGTTGTTTTATTTTTCTGATTCTGTCACGAATACGATCTCATTGGATTCATCATTGGTTGAACCTTATCTGACTAACAGAATTAAAAAAGAATATACTACTCCTCTACCGGCATTGCTAAAATTATCCTATTCGATTCCAATTGATAAATATAAAACAGTTGCTTCAACAGAGGTTGGATATTTGCTTTTCTCAAATTGTAAACCTTATGTCCGACAAACTTTTCAGTACAAAGTAAATTCCATCCATTCAATTGGCCTGAGTTTAAGTTACGGCGGTTATTCAAATTTCAATGTTGGATTGAATTATGAACTAAAACTGAGAAATTGGAAATTTCAGCTCAAAAGTGATTCCGTTACCGGGTATTTCCTGAAAGATGCAACTATACAAGGTGCTTTTATATCTTTGTCGAAATCATTCTAGAAAATTACAAAAGTATCATCGCAAGAATATTTATTCTATGTTAAACAGAATTCCCCTTTTAAAAAACACCGATTCAGGAAACTTCTTTCTACTTGCCGGACCATGTGTTGTTGAAAGTGAAGAAATGACAATGGCAATTGCAAAAAGAGTACAGGAAATTACTGACCGTTTGAAAATCCCTTTCATCTTCAAAGCAAGTTATCGTAAAGCAAATCGGAGTCGTGTTGATTCGTTTACTGGAATTGGTGATGAAACTGCATTAAATATTCTTGCTAAAGTCCGTGAAACTTTTAAAGTTCCTATTGTAACAGATATTCATGAAAGTGACGATGCAGCAATTGCCGCAAAATATGTTGATGTATTACAGATTCCGGCATTTCTATGCAGACAAACTGAATTACTACTTGCAGCAGCCGAAACCGGGAAAGTTGTAAATATTAAAAAGGGACAATTCCTCTCCGGTGATTCAATGAAATTTGCAGTAGACAAAGTTCGCAATGCAGGAAATGCAAACGTCATGCTAACAGAAAGAGGAAGTATGTTCGGATATCAGGACTTGATTGTCGACTACAGACAAGTTGTTGATATGAAGAAAAACGATGTACCTGTCATACTTGATATCACCCATTCACTTCAACAACCGAATCAATCTTCAGGAGTTACAGGCGGGCGTCCGGACATGATAGAACTAATTGCAAAGGCAGGCATAGCTGTTGGCTTTGATGGATTGTTTGTAGAAACACATCCTGATCCTAAAAATGCAAAATCTGACGGAGCTAATATGTTGCATTTGGATCTTTTGGAAGGGATGCTTGAAAGGCTAATTCGCATCCGGAAGGCCATTTGATCAAAGTTTAAAATTAAAGTTCTAACCTATATGCCTGACAAATCTACCATTAGAAAACTATTCCTGTTTCTGTCATTTGTATTCTTATCAAACTATTGTAACTCTCAAGATACTATAGTTAAAATAAACAGTGATACAATTCACGCAAAAATTCTTGAAGTCGGAATATCTGAAGTGAAATATAAAAGGTTCGATAATCAAGACGGGCCAATTTTTGTAATTGCAAAATCAGAAATTTCATTTATCCGATATTCAAATGGCGGTACCGATAATTTCACTGTCAACACACCTACGTCTACTGATCCGGCACCAGCTCCTAAAATTGAATTTAGCAATCCAAATTCCTTATCGGCAGAAGAATTAAAGATCAAAGGTCAGAAAGATGCGACTCGGCATTACGATGGTTACAAAGGTGCCGGTACAGGGACATTAGTAACCAGTTTGGTATCGCCATTACTTGGTTTAATTCCTGCAATCAGTTGTGCTTCCACTAGACCAAAACCTGAAAACCTGAATTATCCTGATCCACAATTAATGAGCAACTACTCCTATAAATCCGGCTATGAATCAAGAGCTAAAAAAATAAAGCAAGGAAAAGTATGGACTAATTGGGGGATTGGATTAGCAGTGAATTTAGTATTTGTACTTGCACTTTCAGGTCAATAAGCAATTACAAATTTCTTGAGCTATGAATACAACTCATCAAATAGCAAAACACTTTCGTGAAGTTTATTTCGGAGGAAACTGGACATACTCTAATCTTAAAGTTAACCTCAATGATATTTCTGTTGAACAGGCAAACCAACAAATTGGATCTATAAATACAATCGCCACATTGGTATATCATATACATTACTATGTGAGAACAGTGACGAGAGT
>JAYUWA010000052.1:0-7563 GCA_043753795.1 Bacteroidota bacterium
GCTCGGCCCTTAAGGGCCGAGCAAAAAATTTATTCTGCTTTGCAGACAACTATTCTCTTTAATCCTTTTATATTCCTGTTCCCACTCTTAATATCATTCATTGTAAGCAAAAGAATTCTATTCTCAATTTCCCCCATCTCTTTTCCATTCATCTCAGTAACTATATAAAGATGATTTCCAGTTTCCGTATTATAAATTTCGTTGAATGAATACACAACCGTATAGCCATCAATTGCTTCAAACTTAAAATAAAATTCATTCAGCATTTTTCTATTCTCATAATCGAACTCAACAGTATCAAGCAAAGTTTTTACCAATACACCTTTCACACCTTTGGAATCTTCCCGCTGCTTTGCAGAACAACTAGTGTTGACATCGCCAAGTAAGTCACTCTTGTATTGTTTGATAGCAGAAATTGGAAAGGACCAGTCTGATTTAACTTTTCCTGTTACGAATAATGTGTCAGTACTTTGTGCAAGTGATACTTGATTGTTTAAAAGTATTAGGAGTATAATTAGTTGTTTCATGTTGTTGTATTCTTCTCAATCTTAATCTTCCAATGTGTAACTTGTCTGTTGCGGGTACCGGGACTCTGTCCCGGTACCCGCGCTTTGCCCTAGCCTGTCTGTCCCGGTATCGCATTGCCATCACAACTCTGTCCCGGCACCCGCGCTTCGCCCCAGCGACTCTGTCCTGATACCGCATTGCCATCACAATACACTGTCCCGGTACCCGCGCTCTACCCGCGCCACTCTGTCCCGATACAGCATTGCCATCACAATATTGTCTCGGTATCCGCCAGTCCCTGAGACTACCAGGACAGAGTCCTGGTAGTCTCGTCTCAGTTGTCATACTAGTTTATTCTTCACCAAATACTCCGCAATCTGCACAGCATTAGTAGCTGCACCCTTGCGCAAGTTATCTGCAACGATCCACATGTTCACAGTATTTGCTTGCGATTCATCACGACGGATTCTTCCTACGAAGACATCGTCTTTTCCCTCTGCAAAAAGCGGCATAGGATATTGCTGATTGGAAACATCGTCCTGTAAGATCACACCTTTTGTGTCTTTTAAAATTGAACGGATGTCTTCTACTGTAAAATCATTTGTGAACTCAACATTCACTGCTTCGCTATGTCCGCCTTTAACGGGAACACGAACTGTTGTTGCTGTCAAGCGAATTGAATCATCACCCATGATCTTGCGGGTCTCGTTGAGCATTTTCATTTCTTCTTTCGTGTAGCCGTTGTCGAGAAACACATCGATCTGCGGCAACACATTCATATCGATCTGATATTTGTATGCCATGTCACCTTTTACGCCATTACGTTCGTTCAGCATCTGATCAACAGCTTTTTTTCCGGTACCGGATACTGACTGATAGGTTGAAACAACAACACGCTTGATGTTATATTTTTTATGTAGCGGATTCAACACCATTACCATTTGAATCGTCGAACAATTCGGATTGGCAATGATCTTATCTTCTTTCGTCAGTACATGCGCGTTGATTTCGGGAACAACAAGTTTTTTCGTTACATCCATTCGCCATGCGGAGGAGTTGTCGATAACGGTTGTTCCCGCTGCTGCAAATTTTGGTGCCCATTCTAATGAAGGAGTTCCACCGGCAGAGAAGATGGCAATGTCTGCTTTCATAGCAACTGCATCAGACATAGAAACACATTTGTATGGTTTTCCGCGGAAGAAAATTTCTTTGCCGATCGATTTGTCGGAACCGACAGGGATCAATTCGTCGACAGGGAAATCGCGCTCTTCCAAAACTTTCAACATTACTTGTCCAACCATTCCGGTTGCACCGACGACAGCTACTTTCATAAGGTTCTTTTATTATCCAGCATTTATGGGGTTACGAATACGATTTCAGCACCCTAATTTTGTCTGCAAATTAAGCAATCGCTCCAATGCAGAACGTCCTCATACTGATTTTTTCTTTGCTGGTTACAGTGTCAAAAGCCCAGCTTTCCGACAATTTTACGGACGGCGATTTTACTATGAATCCGCAGTGGGAAGGTGATAGTGCAAATTTTATTGTCAATTCCGGCGGCATGCTGCAATTGAATTCTACCGCTGCCGGAAATTCGACACTGGCTGTTCCCATTGCTTTGAATTATAATGATACGCTGGAATGGCGAATCAAAACCAAACTCGATTTTGCACCTTCTTCCGGAAACTATTGCCGAATCTATTTGGCAGCCGATACGAGTAACTCTCAATCTGCCGTCAGCGGTTATTTTCTTCAGTTGGGCGAGTCATTGTCAAATGATGCCATAGAATTGTTCCGACAATCCGGAACAGTTATCACTACCGTTTGTCGTGGTACCGATGGACAAATTGCCGCTGCTTTTGAAATTCAGATCCGTGTTATACGATTCCCATCAGGAATATGGCAAGTCTTTACTGATGAAAATCTGAGTGACAATTATGCTTTGATCGCATCAGGAATAGATCCAGGAAATCCCGGTCCAAATTATTTTTTCCTCGATTGTAATTACACCTCCGGAAATCTCCAGCGGTTTTATTTCGATGATGTGTATGCCGGGAAATTTATTCCTGACGATGAAAAACCCGTTTGTACTTCAATTGAAATTTCAACAGATAGCACCATCAAACTTATGTTTTCTGAAGAGATCAGTTTTACAAGCGCCAACACATTTGCAAATTATAACATCATTTCAATCGGTAATCCATCTCAATTGACGATTGATTCAGTAAATGATTATTCAATCACACTTTTCTTTGCACAGCATTTTGGAGTTGGCGATGAATTAAATCTTCAAATGCAGAACCTA
Source organism: Bacteroidota bacterium (assembly GCA_043753795.1). GTDB lineage: Bacteria > Bacteroidota > Bacteroidia > AKYH767-A > 2013-40CM-41-45 > JADKIH01. The sequence goes on from JAYUWA010000052.1 coordinate 2,813, forward strand.
CAGGATGCTGCGGGCAATGCAATGAATGATACAACGATCACTTTTTCTTATCATCCTGTTGGCTCGGGAATGCAGCATGACATTATCATTTCGGAGATCTATTTTGAAATGTCTTCTCTCAGTCCGTTGCCAAATGCTGAATTTATTGAACTGTATAACCGATCTGATTCTGCAATCAATCTTGCAGGCTGGACAATTTCTGACGGCTCTTCGGATGCAGTATTTCCTGATTATCTGTTAAAGCCGGAGCATTACGTCCTTGTTTATGATGTGCAATTTGATCAGCTTTTTTCAGCAATTCAGAATCGAATTGGTGTTGCAGGTTTTCCGGGATTGAACAACGATTCCGGTGATACATTGACATTGAGGAATGCTTTACAACTGGAAATTGAAACCGTTCCTTTTAATGACGACAGCTATCACAACAACAATAAAAATGATGGCGGCTGGACGATAGAACGAATCGATGCCAATTTCACTTGTCAGGATCAAGCGAACTGGAAAGCTTCTGAAAACACTGCCAATGGAACTCCCGGTTTGGCGAATAGTGTAGTAGGAATTCATACTGACAATACGATTCCATGGATTGATAATCTCTTCATAGTAGATTCTCTTCGTTTGGAAATTGAATTCAGTGAATCGATCTTTTCAACTATCATTCCGTCAGGATTTATAGCTATTGACAAGTATAACGTCGCGAATGATTGTATTTCCATAAATCAGATCTCGGAAAATTCTTTTCTGCTGATGTTTGCAAATCAATTTGCAGATGGAATTCATCATTTAAAAATTAGCGATACACTTCGTGATTGCACCGGCAATGCAGTTGATCTTGCCATACAATATCGTTTCGGAAAAACTCAACATGCAGCAATAGGAGATGTTGTGATCAATGAAATTTTATTTGATCCACGTGATGGCGGAGAGGATTTTGTCGAACTGTTCAACTGTTCTTCGAAGATCATTGACCTCAACAAATGGATCATTCAGGAAGTGGAGTTTGATGATGAAAATTCCGTCAAGGATGAATCGCAATTGAGTTCCGATCACCGGATATTATTCCCTGGTGAATTTTTAGCGTTTACTAAATCAGCGGCCGGTGTCACCGGATTTTACAATTGCCCGAGTCTAAAATCCATTGTTCAACTCGAAGATATACCTGATTTTAATTCTGATGAAGGCCGGGTCGTACTTCGGGATGGAGACGGCAACCGGCTCGATGGATTTCAATATTCCGATGACATGCATTTCTACCTTCTGAATTCTGCAAATGGTGTTTCATTGGAGCGACTAAATGGTTATTCCGGCGATCCTGAAAATGCGCAGTGGCATTCAGCAGCTTCAACTGTTGGTTTTGCAACTCCGGGTTATAAGAATTCGCATTGGGTCGGAGAAAATCCGGGCTCGGGAAAAATTGAACTTGTCAATAATGTCTTTTCTCCGGACAACAATGGTTACGAAGATCTGCTAACCATCAATTTTCAATTTGATGATCCGGGTACAGTTCTGAGTCTTTCCATTTTTTCGAAAGATGGTCTTCCCATCCGTGAGCTGCTGGTCAATCAAATTGTCTCCGGAACCGGCCAAATCTTCTGGGATGGATTTTCTGATGCCGGAAAACTTGTATTTCCTGGTAGGTATTTAGTCTGGGCAAAGGCATTTAGTCTGGAGAAGGGGGTTGAGGTTTATAGGAATACTTGTGTGGTGGCTGTGGCGAAATGATACTTTTTAAGTGTAAATATGAAAGTGCGGTAAATTTACTTGACATTAAGAGTAAAATTACCTATATTTACTATTAATAAATTAAGGACGAAATGGCCTCAACATCCGGAAAAAAAGTAGAATTAATAAGTGAACTACCAAACAAAATGGAAACAAGAGGACTATTGGATTATTTAAAATCAAGTAAGAGAGAATCGAAGAAACTCTTCACCGCTTTGAAAGAAATCTCCAATATGAGCGACAATGACATATCGAGCATACTTGATATCAGTCCTAAAACATTCAGGACATACAAATCTGCAAAGAAGATTTTATCCTGGCGATTGACAGAACATACAATTGCATTGTATGCTTTGTTTAAACATGGAGAAATAGTTTTTGGTACAGACAAAGAATTTACAAGATGGCTGAATCAGGAAAATTTTTATTTTGATGGCAATGCTCCGATTAAATACTTACCTGTTATAAACGGAATTAAATTTCTCGATGACAGACTTACTGCAATGGAGTTAGGAGATAATGTATAAATTTTATGGAAGCATTTCGAATATCAATTGAAAAACATTCAAATGTATTAACTACTTCAGGCAGAGAAAACCGTTGGAATAAATCCGGAGAAATGGTTTTATATTTTGGCTCGTCTCGTTCTTTATCAACTCTTGAAATGATTGTTCATCGTTCATCGATTAAACCGACGGAAAATTATAAAGTTATGATTGTTTCAATTGCTGATAATGACAAATTAACACAGCAAATTCAATTAAGCGATCTTCCATTAAATTGGAGGACTTTAGATGCATATTCCATATTGCAGGAAATCGGTAGTGAATGGTACAATTCTAAAAGAACTTTAATTCTAAAAGTTCCTTCTGCCATCATAGTAAATGAATATAATTATGTTGTTAACGTTGAACATCCTGATTTTAAGAATTATATTTCCCTTGTAAGAGTTGAGGATTATTTTTGGGATGACAGGCTATTCAAGGATATGAATTAAAGAAGTAAAACTTCCGCAACCACTAATTAAATATTTTAATATTGCACCATGATCTCCGTCCCAAACCTCCGCAACGTAAACGTCACCCGTTACATGATGCCACTTCGAGAAGGTGGCTCACTTCCGGCATTGGCGGAGGCTGACGATGACTTCAAGTATGTACTCAAATTCAAAGGTGCCGGTCACGGAGTAAAAGCATTGATCGCTGAATTACTCGGTGGTGAAATTGCCCGCGTATTGAAACTTCGTGTTCCGGAATTAGTGTTTGCAAATATTGATGAAGCGTTCGGACAAACAGAAGGGGATGAGGAAATTCAGGACCTTCTCAAAGCAAGTAAAGGACTCAATCTGGCTTTGCATTTTCTATCAGGTGCACTTACTTACGATCCGGTTGTGACTACAGTTGATACAAAACTTGCGTCGCAAATAGTCTGGCTCGATGCATACATTACAAATGTCGACCGGACATTTAGAAATACAAACATGCTAATGTGGCATAAAGATCTTTGGTTAATTGATCACGGTGCTGCATTTTATTTTCATCACACCTGGACTAACTGGGAGAAGCATGCACGGAGTAATTTTGAATTGATCAAAGATCATGTATTACTTTCTCAGGCGGAGGAACTGGAGTCAGTTGATAAGGAATTCAAGCTGATTCTTTCTGATGAGATCCTGAAAACTATTACTGAACTTATTCCTGATGAATGGTTGCAATGGCAAGACACAAATGAATCACCTACTGAAATAAGAAACACCTATTTTAAATTTCTGACTATTCGCAGAGATAATTCCGAACTATTCATTAAAGCCGCAAAAGATGCAAGAGAAATACTTATATGAATATGCGGTGATTCGTGTTGTCCCTAAAGTCGAACGCGAAGAATTTGTGAATGTTGGAATCGTTCTGTTTTCTAAAAAACAAAACTATCTCAAAACAATTTGCCACTTAGATATTCCGAGATTGCAATGTTTTGTAAACGATCTTGACATCGAGCAAGTACAAAGTTATTTGCACGCTTTTGAAAAAATAAATAATGGTGATAAAACAGGCGGACCTATTGCGAAGATGGATGCCCCTTCCCGGTTTCGCTGGTTAACTGCAGTTCGGAGTTCTGTTCTGCAAACTTCAAGGCCGCATCCCGGATTTTCTGATGATTTAGACGCAACACTAACTCGATTATTCAATGAACTGGTTGTATAAATTTGCTTACTCTTACTCCTAAATTTACTCTTACACGTCATTTTCAGCTCAATTTTATGAAATTTTAACGTCCAATTTCATTCGCCAATTTTCGCTTTTAAAAATCCACCAAATTTTATAACTTTGTCTACCTAACCCCAAAATGTCATGAAAAAATTATTCCTCTTCCAAGCATTTTTGCTTCTTAGCATGTTCTCATTTGCACAGAACATTCAAAACATTGAAGTCCTGCCGGCATCGCCGAGTTCAACAGATAACATTTCAGTGTCTGTTGATTACATGTTTACCAGTGGACCGTGCGATCTTGTTCATCAGAATTTCACGATGTCAGGAAACGATATTTTTACGTTTCATTATCATTGTCCGGGAATGTTAACTGTCATTTGTTATGGTACTGATGTACTTCCTTTCGGACAACTTGCTCCGGGTAATTATACGGTTTATGTGAATATGTTCGAAGGAGTATACGATTCTACCGGTGCTTGCAATCAGTATACCCAGGTAGATCAAAATACACATTCCTTCGTAGTATCACTTGGAACTGGAATAGATCATATCAAAAACACAACTCCGGTTGTTTTATTGTATAAAGATGTTTTGAAAATTTCTAACCTCAATTCCAGTTATGATTTTGTACTAATGGATGTGAGCGGAAAAGAAATTTTTAAGCAAAAAGTTTCAATGACAGAAAACACACTTTCAATTCCTGTCGCAGACGGAGTTTATTTTTATTCACTCCGAAAAGAAGGTAAGCAGGAATTTACAGGGAAGTTGGTTGTGGGGAGATAATTTAAATCAGGTCAAAGGTCAAGGGTTAAAGGTATGCAT
>JAYUWA010000053.1:0-2446 GCA_043753795.1 Bacteroidota bacterium
AAAGAAGGATTACCTTTGCACAAGAAAGTGTGGGTGGTCCAGTAGATGTTGCAATTATTACAAAGGGTGACGGTTTCATTTGGATTAAAAGAAAGCACTATTTTAAATCTGAACTAAACCCTGATTTTTTTAAACGATAGTTGAAATGGAAAACATGAAAACATTCAGTAACCAGACATTCTTTAATTCGGGAATTTCAACAAAGCCCGCTCTTTCAGTTTTTAATCGAAATTCTGATGAAAAGCAAATAATTAACGCAGCTATGAGCACCCATGAAATAGCTGATATTTTCTCAGAAAAACTTATTAAAATTATCCAGAGTCAATTCGAAGAGGTTAGATTGGATTTCAATTCTAGGTTGGACACTTCTAGTAATACCGATAATCAAAGTAACCAATCTGAGTAAATTAATTCGAGTACTCCTAAAAGGGTTTTTTATAGATTCTTACTGATACCACTTTTTATTATAAAATTTCAAAATTCTTGGCTTTAGCTTAATTTAATTCCCCTATACTTTCCCCTTAAAATAAAAACGCATTATAAACGGTTTGTTTACAATGCGTTAAGCTTTATTCATGTACCCAGGACCGGAATCGAACCGGTACGGCATTACTACCATCGGTTTTTGAGACCGACGCGTCTACCAATTCCGCCACCCGGGCATTTTAATTTTGGTGGGCTAAAAATAGGTCTTTTTTATGATTTGAGGAAATTGTGCGAAATATAGAATCGCCTACTGATTTAGCTTATCATGACTTCAAAAATACCTCATTTCAAGGGTATTAAGATAATTTGCGAAGAAATGGTGTCATATAAATCATGATCCTTTGTTGAAATTCAAGTTTAATTACCTCATTTGCCAGGTGATTACGATTATTTCTCATGTCGAATGATTCACAATAAAACATAAATATGCCAAGAAAAAATGAACCAGAATGCCTCAAGATTTTATTCGCCTTTAAACCTTAACTATCTGAAGCTGCAGTCAAGCACTCTAAATTTCAAAACTCAGCATTTGTTTTATATTTTAAAACTCTTGGCTGCATTTTCTATTTCCATTTTAGCTAACGCTAGTTACTCTTCGAGCAACCAATATTGTTTAATTAAGTATTAATTAACAATAATAATGTGAATAACTTGGACAGTTACTACAGCAGTTTTAGTAGGAATTTATGTCCATTTACGTATTCATCATTTGAAAACCACTAGCACTTATTTTATGAGAAAAACATTTTACTTTTTCGTGCTATTTCTATGTCTATTCCGAAATGCTGTACCCGGTCAATCAATTTTAATCAATGAAATTTGCGCAAGTAATTATAATTCTTACGAAGACGAAGATGATGAGCACGGTGATTGGGTTGAATTTTATAATGCGGGAAATTCAAGTATTGACATGGGGGGAATGTATTTAACTGATGACTATTCAGACCTTACAAAATTTCAGATTCCTACGACTGATGCTTCGGAAACAACTATTGGCGGATTGAATCATTTAGTATTTTGGTTAGACGATGAAATGTATAAGGGCATAAAGCATGCAAATTTTAAATTGAGTAACTCTGGAGAAAGACTGGCGCTTGTCGCGAGTGATGGAGTAACGATAATTGATTCCATGACCTTCGGCTCTTTAATGTATGATGTAACATTTGGAAGAACTACAAATGGGAGTTCTTCATTAAGTTATTTTCCAGTTCCTACACCTGATAGAAATAATACGGGCGGCGGTTTTATTGGCATTGCAGGAAATGCGCAGTACAATCTGGATGCAGGATTTTATCCTTCTCCAATTCAGGTTGAACTTAATTTCCCCGATCCTCAAGCATCGATCTATTATACTCTCAACGGAAATGAGCCGGCTCCGGGACGAGGAATTTTATATACCGGACCGATTAACATCAGTTCAAATGTTGTTTTACGTGCACGAGTATATAAAGCAAATTTGATTCCTGGTGAAGTAACCACAAAATCTTATTTTATTAACAGAACGATCGATCTGCCGGTAATTTCTATTGTAACAGATTCATTGAATTTGTGGGACGAAGATACCGGGATTTATTGTTTTGGTGTGGACGACTATGATCACTATTATCCTTACTACGGAGCCAATTTCTGGAAAGACTGGAAAAGACCTGCACATATGGAATTATTTGAAACCTCTGGTGCAGAAGTGCTAAGTCAGAATTTAAATCTTTCATTGAGTGGAAACACAAGTAGGGTTTATGCGCAAAAATCTTTCAACCTCGAAGCAAAAGACGTATTAGGCAGGAACAATATTTCGTATCAGATATTTCCACAATTACCGATCGAAAATTTCAAAGCGCTCAAACTTCGCAATGGTGGTTCTGACTGGAGTAGTACCGGAATTAGAGACGCTTTCAATCATACTTTATTAGAAGGTGCAATGGATGTTGATCACATGACAAACCGACCTGTAATATTGTAT
>JAYUWA010000054.1:0-2444 GCA_043753795.1 Bacteroidota bacterium
ATATAATTCAAAAGCATCTTTGTTAAATCGGGAATCAAGATGAAATACATCTCTGAATCCAAATTGATAATAAGAATTTTTTAAACCAAACATTGAATCCGGACGATGTTTAAAGCTGAACTCATATTTAAAACCGGCTCCAAATTGGTTAGTGTTTTTCAATTTTGAAGAAACAGCATCTTTCATTTCATTATTGATAAAACCATTCATGAAATACGTTGATGCAAGATCAATTGTAATTGCATTTGATCCAAAAAAATATTCAGTTTCAAATGAAGCAGTATTTCTTTTCTCAGATGCTATTGAGAGTGCGAAAACGTTGATGTTGAAGACCAGGAAGGAGAAAGCAAGTAATATTCTTTTCACAGACTAACGAATAAGATATTCACCATCTCCGATAAATTTGAGATCGAGGTGATAAGTGTTATACAATTGGATCAATTGCGGGTAACCTGGAGTGGTAAATGCTGCCCTTACTTTTATCCGCTTTGTAAGTATAAGCTTTTGCTTTCTGATATCATCAACAGGAATTGGAATCTTAGTTAGAGTTGATGCAGAAACCAGATTATTGATATTTATTTGCGCGGCTGCAATCAATCCGGGAACAAGAAGGGAATCAATAACTATATTGTTTTCGTCTAATAAAAGCAATTGCATATTCATGTCAAATGGAAATCCGTTCATTGCATGAAGAGTTATAACGGTCGGTCCGATCGGATCAAGATCTGTTGCATTTTCAATTGTAAAATCGATTGTGTCGGATAAAGTAAGTTGATTAGCAGCAAATGATAATGGCATATTCACTTGAATTCTTGTGTCGACCAATTTATCGCTGTAAATAAAATCAGAACTACCTGAAATATTTCCCAGCGGATTTAACTGAAGTGACAGATCATACCGAAGGCTATCCGGTAAACTTTCCATTATCTGTTTGATGTTACTATTAGTCTTATTCAATGTGACAGAATAGACATATGGATTCACATTGTAACTCGCAATTGAACTTTCTGTTGCGCGATTGATATTCAGGTTGTGTTGAATCAGGTCGGAGTTATTTAATGCAAGTGTTTGCCCGGTCCTGTTATTTATCGAAGTCAAACTATTTATATATGCCTGAATATCTACTCCTATATAATTTGTCACTTCAAATTTCATATCAACACTGTCCAGAACAATCGTACCATCAGAGATCAGATTACCAAAACCAAAACTGATGCTTTTGTTTTCAGTAAGATTGGTTTGTCCAAGATATCCACGGACATAGTTAGGTGCAATGCCGAGCAGCGAAGTTTTTAGATTGATCAGGGTATCACTGCCGACTAAATGGAGCGTATCGCCTAAAGGGTCTGATGTTGCTACGACATCATAAGCAAGAGTATTAAACGAACCACCTGTTGAACCGGATAAGTCAATTTTATAATCGGAGAAATCATAACTCTGTGAAAAAAACTTAGGATCAGTAATTGAAGCTGAATCGACAGAGAAATTTACTTCAAATGGAATTCCATTTTTTATTGCTTTCGGAATTTTATAATTATAAAGAATTTTCGATTGCAGCGTATTTTTGATCTCAATTTTGATAGAGCCTGATTGTAATATTGCGGATTTTAATTGAACTCCGGAAACTCCGAGAATAACATTATTATTTACTGCAATAAATGGCATCCCGGGTTCGATCGCAAGTGGAAAAGGAGGGAAGACCTGTGTGGTCAAGATTGTAGTATCAGGAATTGTATAGACGGAGTCAAGTTTGAAATTTGAAAATGTGGTATCGATGATAAGACTGACAGCGCCATTTTGGTTGATTGAAATTGATGAATCACCAATCAGGTTTTCAATTCCAAGAGTTGCCTTTGCCAGTGGTCCGAGAAAATTGACATTCCACTGAGGGTTGTCATTTTCTTTTTTACAGGAGAAAAGTAAAAATACTGCGAATAGTACTGATAAGGTAATTCCTTTCATTCGTTGTAAATATGAGAAAAAGATATGGATATAGCCACGAGCAGTATTGAAAAATTATAATTTATCATTGTTAATAATCATATTTTTCACCCCAAAGAGACTTCAGAAAGTTTCGGATCTCCATTTCACGTGCATTAGCTCCCGGCTCATAGAATTTCTGTCCACTGATCGATTCAGGTAAAAATTCATTTCCCGCAAAACTGTTTTTACTGGAATGGTCATATTGGTAACCTGTTCCATATCCAAGTTCTTTCATTAATTTAGTTGGCGCATTCCGGATATTCAACGGCACAGGCAAATCACCTTTTTCATCAACAATTGCTAAGGCATTTTCAATTGCCATATATCCGGCATTACTTTTTGTAGACGTTGCAAGATATATTACGACTTGTGAGAGAATGATACGTCCTTCCGGATAACCGATTTTACTTACTGCTTCAAAGCAGGTATTCGCCATAACAAGTGCAGTAGGATTTGCATTT
>JAYUWA010000055.1:0-2436 GCA_043753795.1 Bacteroidota bacterium
TTAAAATCAGGGTGTATCATCAGTGACTTAAAAAACTGATGGTGCACCCTTTTTTCTTCTGAATTTTTCGTATTTTTACCATATAAATTATTTACTTTGAAAAGTCAAATTAAGCTGATCTTATTCAAAATTCTAACAATACTACTGACTTCAGTAAGTGGTTTCTCTCAGTCCAATGAATTGCTGGATGATTTTACAGCATTTGAAAGCGATGGGAAAGTATATTTGAACTGGACACTTACATCCGGAAGTACTTGCGATGGAATTGAGATTTTCCATTCAAATGACTTAATAAATTTTGCAAGAATTGGAGACATACCAGGAATTTGCGGTAGCAGTACAGAACCGGTGTCCTACACTTTTATTCATACAACTCCTCTTCAGAACAGTGTAAACAATTACCGCCTTCAGCTCGGTCTATTAGGATTCTCAAATACTATTTCATTAAATCTGATCGATATAAAAGAAAACGGTTACAGCGTTTTTCCAAATCCACTCCAGGAAAATTCTACACTTTATTTTAAGAACCCTCGCAAAGAAATATTTATTGTTAGAATTTTGGATCACACCGGTAAAGCGCTAAAGCAACATTCCGTTTCATCAGAAAATATATCATTAAATAGTTCAGAGTATAAACCCGGAATCTATTTTTTCACACTTGAATTTGAAAACAAGGTCAAGCTAATTGGTAAATTTTTAGTCCTTTCACAGTAAATTTTTCCTCTTACCTGCCACTCACTTAATCTGGCATTCTTTTTCCTTATCGAAAGATAAAAAACGATATGAAAGCGATCTGGAAAGGCTCCATAGGATTTGGGCTGGTAAACATTCCCGTAAAACTTTATAGCGCTGTTGAACAAAGCAATCTTGACCTCGACATGGTTGATAGCAGGGATCATTCAAAGATCAGATTCCAACGTGTCAATGAAACAACCGGAAAAGAAGTAAAATGGGAAAACATTGCCAAAGCATATTTTCTTAACGATGATTACATTATTCTAGATGATGCAGATTTTGAAGAAGCCGCTCCGGAGAAAAGTAAGATCATTGAAGTGAATCAATTCGTTGATGAAAATGAAATTGATCCGATTTATTATGAAAGTTCGTACTATATACAACCTGAAAAAAGTGGGATCAAAGCGTATTCACTTTTGTACAATGCCTTGACCAAATCCGGAAAAGTCGGAATAGCCCAATTTGTCATGCGAACTACAGAAGCTCTCACTGTTTTAAGACCTTATCAAGATGTCTTGCTTTTGAGTAAGATCAGGTTCTCTGAAGAGGTACGAGATCTCTCAAAATTAGGCATTACAAAATTAGCAGCTATAAAACCTCAGGAATTAAAAATGGCTTTATCATTGATAAAGCAGTACACAAAGAAATTTAACATTTCTAAATACAAAGATGAATATGCTCAAGCATTACTTAAGGTTATAAAAGCAAAAGCGTCAGGTAAACGTCAGCCGGTTCGCAAATTGAAAGTAGCACATCGCAAGAGTGAAGATCTGATGGAGCAGTTGAAACAAAGTCTATCCAAAAAGAAAGCCTCATAAACATTTCTCTACGTCAACAATTAAAAAGCCTGCAAAATATACTTTGCAGGCTTTCACTTAAAAATAAATAAATTATTAATCTTCTGATATTCCGAAACCAAGACCTATGGTCAAAGAGATGTAAGAATTTTTAATGTCCACTCCCGGAATATCTTGTTTAAAGACTTCAGAAGCACCCATTCCATAACGAGCATCAACATTCAACCACTTTTTATCACCAACTTTGTAATTGAAACCTAATCCGGCAACAATACCAAAGTCAGTGCTATTGAAATCTTCTTTTTCCACAAACTGACCTTTGGCAGAAGTTAATATTCCAAGTGCAGGTCCGACAACTAACTTAGGTCTGAAGTCGTCACCATACTGATTGAAAAATATATTTGCTAAAAGAGGAATCTGAATGTAGTCGAGATGCAATTTGTCAATACTGTTTTTTGAGTTTGCACCTTGTTGTGAATACACAACATCAAGACTCACACCGAAATGCTCGACGATACTATACACGAGGAACCCTCCTAGTTGTAATCCGACACGTGATTCAGCATCATCAACGTCAGACAGGGTACTGAAATTAACGCCGAGCTTTGGACCAATCGTTACTTTTTGCGCCATTGCTATGGTCGAAATCAGGCTAATCGCAATAATAAAGGTTGTAATTTTTTTCATAGTTTTAGTTTATCGATAGCACAAATTTTTAAGTGCCACCATATTGTATGCCTTTTATAGAAAATCCTGTGCCAACAAAAAATGAATACGCAATCAAATGTTAGGAAACTCTTCTTTCAATGACATCAAAAGCAATACAAGGAACACTTTTTTAATAGTCTGTAAATAAAATAGAGTATTCAAGGCTTATTTACTAATAAAAGCAGTTTAAAAAGAA
>JAYUWA010000056.1:0-7528 GCA_043753795.1 Bacteroidota bacterium
ATCAAACCGAACTCGCATTTATTCTCTTCAATTGTGCACTTGAAATTAGGTGGTCACTTTGCCGCGGAATTAGGTGGTCAGTTTAGGCGGAATTTCCATACTTAAACCATCCAACACCTTCATTCATAATATTAGGAGTGCTTGTCGAGCTTATAATGGTTGACATGGTTTGTGTTAAGTGCGGACCCGTAGCTTCAGCATAAGGATTAATTTTTGTATTATAATCTAATTCAAATCTGTCTTTAATATCATCTAGCGAATAACCAATTCCCCCTTGAGAACTAAAATAAAAGCCATTTTCATTTTTTAAATTATCTCCCAAAAATTGACTACCAGAAAGTAGAGATGCCTCTGAAGAAAATAATGGAATAATTATTGTTGGATCAGAATTAGAAGATAAATTAATAAATCTTTCCCCATTACTTTTATCAAAAATAAAGAACGGATTTGGATCTGTGATGTCATTATTTGAACCTGTTTTAGGAAAACCAGGGAAATAAATATGCACATAAAACACGTCGAGATAAGTATCTAAGTCATTAGCTAAATTAGATGCACTCATAGCTAATGTGTTAAGATTACCTATGTATGTCCCTGAAATTAACGGTCGGAAACCATTACTAACAACCTTAGAAGCTTGGACAGCCAAGTCTAAATTAACTAATCCCGGCCTAAAGTACTGTTGATAATCGATGTTTGGATCTGGGTTATTATCTCCATACCACCAGTCTGATTCAATATAACCCATATCAAGACATGCTTGTTCATTTCCATGAATTATTTTCATTCTCTTGTTAAACTGATTAATATTATCAAAAAATTTAGTGCCGGTGTTGGCAGAAATTACTGGACTTCCCATTGCGGCAACCCACTTTACTCCCGCGTTACGCGCCTGAATAATAAAATTTCCTAATTCCTGTTCTGCAGCAGCTTGTGCAGCAGTAACAGTGTAATTAATTGTGGTTTTTGAAAAGGATGAATTGGGATAATCTTTTAATTTATATAGTATCAAACTAGTAATTCCATGAGTTTGACAATAAAGTATTAGATCATTTTGTCGCTTATAATTTGACCCACCGTTTTCATCAATTTTGAAAATGTTTGTGCCAAATACCTCAACAAAAATCGCTTTATCGGAACCTACCTGACTATAGCTAGTCGTACAGATAAATAGCAAGCTCAACATGAATAATTTCATACTTAATTTCATATCTTATAAGATTATAATGTTATATTAATTGATGATAAATTTTCCGGAAATTAAATTTTCTGTACCATTCAAACGAAAAGTGTAAACCCCTGTTTTCAAATCGTCAATATTGATTACACTTCTAGATTCACTAATATTAAAAATTGATTTTACTAAAATAGCGTTCGAATCAAAAATTGATATCGATAATTGTAAATTTCGATTTAACAAGCTACTATCAATTTGGATGTTTAGTGTCTGGCTAGCAGGATTTGGGAATAATTTACAAAGCTGCGATTGCTCTCTATCATATTCCATGGTATTATTCACTAAATCACTTGTAAGTTTTAAAACAAGCCCTATTGAAGTGGTAGATTGACCATCATCTATTCTTCCACAAGCAACTGTTCTACGATTTCTTGTGAAAGCAACATCCCATATGTTACCAAACTCTTCATTAATTAAATAATTCCATAAAGAATCAGCTATAATATTTCCGTTAAATAATGAAATACCGGCAGTAGCTCCAATAAAAATTGAATCATCAATAAAACTGCACGACTCCATGCTAAAAAAATCAAAATTGCTGACAATGTTTAAAGTTGAGTCAAGTCTAATTAGATTCGAAACTGATCCTCCTGAAGTAAAGCCCCGTGAACAAGGAAGATTAATAAACTGATTTTGAAATACACAAATATTTATCGGTGATAATAATCCGGTATCATTTAATTCTATACTATTACGAAGGACACCTACAGTATCTATCTTTATAACGCATGGCCAAGAATGTTGGAAAGATGCTGAATCTAAAATAGTGCCTGTCAGAAACAGATTATTGTTAAAAGACGTGCAGCTTACCGGAATTGCAGAGTTAGAACCAAAGTTGAATGTTTTCGTGAAAACTGAATCTCCATTGGCCTGGTATTTTTTTAAAAACAAGTCCGAGATCGTTCCGCTTGAGATTTGTCCGAAAACAACAAAGTCACCATTTGGCAATTCCAATATTTCCTTTCCGTATATAGAGTATTGATCATCTACTAATTTTGACCATATTTCATTTCCCAAACTATCTGTTCTAAGTAAGAGTAAATGTCTTTTGAAAGGGCTAAGAGTTATCAATTCTCCGCAAAACAGAAAGTCATGATTTCTTGTTTCAATAACAGATAGAAATCGATTTAGAGAATCCACGGAATTAAGTGAAACCGAATTAGTGCGCCTCCATAATTCAATTCCGTTGGAATCTGTTTTGAGGTATATGTAATCACGTGTATCATGACTAAATTCTTGGCCTGCTATTATAAGTCCTCCATCATGAACTGTATCAATACTAAGAAACGATAGTTCACGAGATGCTGAAAATGTTTTATAAAACTGCATAGTCTGAGCACTTACTTGAAGACTCAAGAAAGAAAGTACAACTACAAATCTAAAACACCAACTAGCTATAATATTCATTGCAATAACTTCATAAGTAGCATAAACATTCGACATTAAAAAAGCGTTTCTAATTAAAAACACTTTCTTTATTTTAAAAGAATAACAATTACACAATCAACTAAACTAATACTTAACAATAATTCGTACTTTAGGAGTGGGTCCTGAAAATGATTTTCAAATGTAATGATATTTTTGACAAAATAGTAAACTGACAATTATTTTTATTGAAATATTCCAAGAAAGAATTGGATTGATTGACATATCGAAATTAACAAAGAATTAAACTCATCTTTCCTTATAGTGTACAATTGACTGTACAAGCAGTTCGAACAAAAACAATTTTAAATTGCCCTTTTGCATGAGCAAAGAACTGACAACGACCATTAGCTACTACTTTTGCTGACCGAATACGACACCGAATTTAGTGATCCAATAAATCCAAAGACTTATCCTGTAAATGAAAAAGCTCCCTAATAGGGTTTCGCAAATTTTGGTGGATAAGGAAATGGCGCATCGTGAATTGACAACTTCAGAAAAATCAGCATTGGAAAGTATTGCATATGAACTTGGAATTTATGGAGGAGAGGCAGTGTACATGGCGAGAGCAATGCTCAGAATTTTTGTTGATGAAGATCTCACGTTTGCCAGAACAAAGGCACCCGAGTTTTATACAAATAAAAAGGCTGTATCAAAAGAGATTTCATCCTTTGTTTATCCCAACCCTGCAAACAATGAATTTCATTTAGTTATTCCCGGCTCTGATCAGGAAGAGAAATTTATTACTATAGTGGATCCGTATGGGAAAATCGTTAATCTATCTAAATGGGAGAAAAATACTCCTATATTTACTTTAAATTCCGGATCATATAGTCCGGGTATTTACAATGTTTCAGTATTGTTAAGCAATGGAGTCTCACAAACAAATAAACTTGTCATTATTCATTGATAATTTCAAATGCAAGTCGTATGGCTTTTATACGACTTGCATTTTAATTTTATTAATGATTGGCAATTCTACCTCCGCCCAAAAACAAAACAACATCTGGTGTTTCGGCGATAGTGCAGGAATTGATTTCAACGACCCAGCGAATCCATTGCCAATTATTACTTCTTTAGATACCAGAGGATCTTGTGTATCGATTGCAGACAGTCTTGGTCAATTATTGTTTTACGCTAACACGAGAGCTGCGACAGCAGGGAACACTACTCGTGTTTGGAATAAACTGAATCAGTTGATGGAAAATGGTGATTCAATTGTAGGCAGCGGATGGTATAATGAACTTATCATAGTTCCATTTCCTGGATCTGATAGATTGTATTATCTTTTTTCGGTTGGTGTGACTTCGAATTTTGGGCTGTTTTATTCTATAATTGATATGAGTGAAAATTCAGGACTTGGTAAAGTGATAATTAAAAATTTTCAACTTGAAACATATCGTGCATGGGATGGTATGACTGCAGTGAAACATGCTAATGGAAGAGATTGGTGGCTGATCACAAAAGATTGGAGTATAGGAAGTGGATCAGGAGGGAATAATTTATTCCATAAATATCTTATTACTCCCGATTCAGTTTGGAAAGATACTCAGGCAATAGGAAATATTATACTTAGTAATGCGGGGTGCATGACATTTTCTAAAAGTGGTACCAGATTTTTGTTTTCAGAGTTCGCTGGATTCGCAGAAGTTTTCGAATTTGACAGGTGCAGCGGATTGTTTTCAAATTCTGTTATAGTTTCAAATGGTGGAAGCTCTTATGCAACTTTAGGCTCTGCCTTCTCGCCAAACGGTAATTTAGTTTATTTAAGTTATGCAGATACGGATTCCAGAATTATTCAGTATGATCTCACCTCAACCAATATTCCGGCTTCTGCTGATACTATTTGTACCGTCAGTATTTCTGATGAAGCTGGTGGCGCATTGCGTCTTGCCCCGGACAATAAGATCTATTGGAGCAATGCCTGGTATAATGGTGTAAATTTTAATTATCCATATCAGGACACTATGTATAATAATATCAATATGAACCTGAGTGTGATCAATGATCCTGATGTAGTTGGTAGTGGATGTAATTTTTCTCTATACAGTTTTTCCTTGGGAGGAAAACGTACATATTGGGGATTGCCAAATAATCCGGACTATTCCATGGGACCGATAGATGGTAGTATTTGCGATTCAATCACTAGCGATATTACTCAGGTACCATCAAATAATATTGCTTTTGAAATATATCCGAATCCTTGCCTTGATTTACTAAATGTTTATTTGACAAAAAAGGAATTTACAAATATACATGTCGAATTGATAGATTTGAATGGCCGTATTTTAATTATGAAAGATATGGATAAAGAATATCTGCAATTGGACTTAAAGTTTGTTGAAAACGGAATTTACCTTTTACGGATCTTATCCGATCAATTTTATTCTGAAAAGAAATTGATTAAAATGAATTGATCGAATTTCTTAATAAATTGGAGTCTCACTTACACAAATCCAGGAAAAATCTGGTGAAATCATTTTAAAAATTGACCAAAACATCTAATTTTTTTAAATAATAGAAAATAAAACAACATATTATTTAAAATTTCGAATAATTTCATTTGAAAAAGTGAAAATTAAGCGTAGTTCGACCAAAAACCAACAAGAAAGCTGACTCTTTAGACTCTTTACAGAGATGTAAATGACATTTGCAGACAAATTTCAAAGGTGAATAGACAAATTTAGAGAACAAATGACACTTTTAACACAATTGTCTTTGTCTTTCTATCACATTCCGACTGAATATTAATGGATATAGCCTGGATTACTCTTAAAACCACAATTTTCTGCTGAATAATGCCCTGTTATTTTTAATATCAGATAAAAAGTTGAATAACTATATTTGAAACTTCTATTTATAAAATGGTAACAAAAGAAACTGCTCACAAAAAAATCGCTGAACTGGTAGAACGATTTGAAGAGCAATTCGAATCATATAAGAAGGCAGGTTATAATGAAACACTAACTAGAAGGGATTTTATCGATCCTTTCTTTAAAGCCCTTGGCTGGGACATAGACAATGAAAACGGTTATGCAGAAAGTTACCGTGAAGTAATACATGAGGACAGGGTAAAAATCGGGAAAGCCACCAAAGCACCGGACTATTCTTTTCGGTTAGTCGGCGGCAAACGACTTTTCTTTGTTGAAGCTAAGAAACCGAATGTAGATGTTAAGACTGAAATTCAACCAGCATACCAAGTGCGAAGATATGGCTGGAGCGCAAAGTTACCGATCAGTATTATTACCGACTTTGAAGAATTTGCTATTTATGATTGCACGAAGAAACCATTACCGACTGACAAATCATCAGTAGCTAGGGTAAAGTATTTAACCTTTCGCGAATATCTGAAAGAGTTTGATTTTATTTGGGACACGTTCAGTAAGGAGCGAGTTCTAAAAGGAAGCTTTGATAAGTTTGTTCAAGGTAATCTAAATAAAAAAGGAACAGCAACGGTTGACAAAGAATTTCTGCAATCTCTTGATAGCTGGAGAACATATCTGGCAACTTCAATTAGCTGGAACAATAAAGATCTTAATGAAGACGAAATAAACTTCGTTGTTCAACAAACCATTGACAGAATTATTTTTCTCAGAATAGCCGAGGACAGAAGTATTGAACCATACGGAAATTTGCAATTAACAATTAAGCAGGGCGATTATTACAAAAATCTGTTTCAGCAATTTCAACAAGCAGACGATAAATATAATTCGGGGTTATTCGATTTTAAAAAGGATAAAATAAGTAAAACCCTTACAGTTGACAACAAGGTTTTAAAGACCATAATCAACGAACTGTACTATCCTGAAAGCCCTTATGAGTTTTCAGTTTTATCGGTCGAAATTTTAGGAAGTGCCTATGAACAATTTTTAGGAAAACAAATAAAAATTGACAAAGCTCATCGTGCTCATATCGAAGAAAAGCCGGAAGTACGAAAAGCGGGTGGAGTTTATTATACTCCGCAATACATAGTTGAGTACATCGTAAAAAACACAGTCGGCAAACTTACTGAAAACAAAACACCAAAAGAGATAAGCAAAATAAAAATAGTTGACCCAGCTTGTGGCAGTGGCAGCTTTCTAATAGGCGATTATCAATATTTGTTAGATTGGCACAAGGACTATTACACAGACAACGGGAAGGTTTCTAAAGGAACTAAAGGTAGTCTTCTTACTCCGGATGGACATCTTACAACAAGCGAAAAGAAAAGAATCCTTCTTAACAATATTTTCGGTGTTGATATTGATGTGAATGCAGTTGAAGTAACTAAGTTAAGCCTTTTACTTAAATGTCTTGAAGGAGAAACAGAAGCAAGTATTGCTTCGCAAATGAAGTTGTTTAATGAAAGGGTTTTGCCTAGTCCCAATAAATTACCTCCTCTATATCTATCTTTTAATGGATTATTTCGACAAGCATCCAAAATTAAAATTTTAAATGTAGGGTTTGCCTTTTCCATTCGCTCAATGATTTCATCAAGTGGAATTGAAGAATGTTTAGTTGAATATTCATCAGCAAAACTAGTGTTCACTCCTGTTAAGAAATTCCTTCCTTCAATTTGTAATCCGTGCCCAGAGAAATAAAACAAACCAACATTATAGTCTTTTAGTTGTTCTCCAAATTCTTGAATCTTTCTATCAAAAACTTCAATTGTACAGTCTGTTACTATTGATACAATAAACCCTAGTTCTTTAAGTTTTAAACCGAAATCTTGGGCGTCATTTGCAGCATTAGAAAGTTTATCTTTATCAAGGGAGTAATACCATTAGCCAATATAAATTAGTCTAATATGAACAATTTAGTGTTGGTAACAAATTGGAATATTATTAGACTATATAATAAAAGCTAGCTATATTTGTGTTATGGCAA
>JAYUWA010000057.1:0-2430 GCA_043753795.1 Bacteroidota bacterium
TCAGAGTCAGCAAATGCAAATCGTTAATGGCTCGGTTTCTCAGACACTCTCCTTTACTTATGTACTACAGGCAACAAAAGAAGGTGTATTTAAATTTGGTGCTGCAGAGATCAGTGTAGGATCAAGTAAAATTTACAGCAATCCATTAACTATTACAGTAACTAAAGGCAATCCACAAACTAAAAATCAGGGTAACCAAGGACAAAATAATAATTCTCAAGAAAATACAATTGAAGGTGGAGGCAAAAATGTATTTATAAAAGCATCGGTAGACAGAACAAATTCATATCAAGGTGAAGGAATAGTTGTTTCTTATAAATTATATTTCACTAAAATGCAGATTCTTGATTACACACAAGGAAAGTTGCCATCCTTTACAGGTTTTTATCGTCAGGATATTACATTACCACGACCAATCGATTTTCATTCTGAGAACTACGAAGGCGTTAATTACAATGTTGCTGAAATAATTAAAGTTGTTTTATTTCCACAACGAGCAGGAACACTTATTGTTGATCCGTTGGAAGCACAAGTGATTGCTCGCGTTCAAATTAAAAAACAACAGCAACAAAATAGTAATGATCCATTTAGCCAATTTTTTAATGATCCATTCTTCAATAATCCATTTTTCAACAATAGCGTAAAGGACGTAAAAGTAAATTTAAAAAGCGATCCTATTAAAATTACTGTAAAAGAGCTTCCAGCAAGTGCACCGGCAGATTATTCCGGTGCTGTTGGAAAATTAGCTTGCGAAGTTTCGTTGGATAAAAAAGAAACCAAAGCAAATGAAGCTGTAACACTGAAAGTAAAAATTTCAGGCAAAGGAAATATCAAGTTGATAGATTCTCCGAAGATCACTTTCCCGCCTGATTTCGAAAGTTATGATCCGAAGGAGAATTCTAATATCAATGCAAACAATTCAGGCGTTACCGGAACAAAGACTTTTGAATATTTGATCATCCCCCGGAATGCAGGCGATTTCAAAATTCCAATCAGCTCATTTATTTATTTTGATCTCGACAAAAAACAATATGTCGGAATTGATTTTCCGGATATGATGCTGAAAGTTACAAAAGGTGACGGTAATTCAGTTACAGTTGCCGGAAATGTTCAGCGCAGTGATGTACAACTTTTAGGAAGAGACATTCGGTTTATAAAAACCAAGACTCCGGAATTCGATAAATCAACTGAACCAATTTTTGGTAGTCCGATCTTCTATGGTCTTATAGGAGCTCCTGCCCTGCTCTTCTTTGCATTACTCGGCGTAAGAAAAAGAAACGAGAAATTAATGGGCAACATGTCACTTGTTAAAAGTCAGCGTGCAAACAAAGCCGCAATGAAACGATTAAGTGCAGCAAAGAAATACCTCAGCTCAAATGAAAAAGAGAAATTCCTCGATGAAATGTTCCGTGCACTCTGGGGATTTATAGGCGACAAATTACAGATCCCGGTTGCCGATCTTTCAAAAGAAAAAGTAGCATCTGAATTAGCACAGAGAAATGTCGATGAGTCATTAATAAAACAATTCATCGAAACGATCGATAATTGTGAATTCGCCAGGTTTGCAGGTGGAATTGCTGATAGCAATGAATCCATTTATCAGAAGGGAATTGATATCATCACAAAACTTGAAAGTTCAATTAAATAAAAGAAGAAAATAAAATGAAACAGAAAAGACAATTCGCACTTCTTCTTTTATTCTCATTAAGCACATTCCTTTTTGCTCAGAAGAAAGATGCATTGACTATATTTCATGAGGCCAATATGGCTTATCAGAAACAGGATTACTCAAAGTCTGTTTCATTATATGAGGAGTTGTTGAAAGACGGAAATATTTCTTCGGAAGTCTATTTCAATCTTGGCAACAGCTACTTTAAAGAAGGAAATGTTCCAAAAGCGATCATCAATTACGAACGTGCCAAAAAACTTTCTCCCGACGATGAAGATGTTGCATTTAATCTGAAGATAGCATCCTTGAAAGTGGTAGACAGAATCGATAATGTTCCGGAAGTATTTTACAAAAGATGGATTCGCAGTATGGCAACCATTTTACCGGCAAATACATGGAGCATCGTTTTTGTAATCATGATCTGGATGGTATTTATGTCTGCGGGATTCTATGTTTTCACACATCGTTCAGCGATGAAAAAAGTGAGTTTTATTTCATGCATTATTTTTTCAATCTTCGCCGTATCAACCTATATGATGTCTGCACGCTCTTATTCTATATCCGAAGTCGAAGAACAAGCAATTATAATTTCTTCATCAGTCTATGTAAAAAGCTCTCCTGATGAAAAAGGCAATGATCTATTCATTCTCCATGAAGGAACAAAAGTTGAAGTGTTAGAACCATTTGAAGGCTGGAAAAAGATCCGCATTGCCAACGGTACAATTGGCTGGTTAAAAATCAACGAGATCGAAAAGATCTAG
>JAYUWA010000058.1:0-2423 GCA_043753795.1 Bacteroidota bacterium
ACAGGTTTTGTTTCGGCTACTGCTAAAAATGAAATGACTACCCTTGGAAGAGGCGGGTCAGATTATACTGCAGCAATATTTGGTGCAGCTCTGGATGCAAAAGAAATTCAGATCTGGACTGATGTAGATGGGGTTATGACGGCTGACCCGAGAAAAGTAAAGAAAGCATTTTCCATTGCATCTATGACCTATGAAGAAGCAATGGAAATGTCGCACTTCGGAGCAAAAGTTATTCATCCGCCAACGATACAACCGGCACTGGACAAAAAAATTCCGTTGCTGATAAAAAATACATTCAAACCGCAACATCCCGGAACTTTTATTTCAACGAAATCGTCAGACCCGGAATTTCTGATCAAGGGAATTTCTTCTATCGATAATATTTCTTTGCTTACTATGCAAGGGAGTGGAATGGTAGGTGTAGCAGGAATTTCAGCTCGACTTTTTAATTCACTCTCACAGGCAAAGGTGAATGTAATCATGATCACTCAAGGTTCATCCGAGCATACAATAAGTTTTGCAGTAAAGCCGGAAGATTCTATTAAAGCACAACAGGCAATTGAAGAGTCTTTTCATCTTGAGATCCGAGCTCGAATGATTCAAAAACCCAAGGTGGAGAACAATCTCTCAATCATTGCTGTCATCGGCGAAAACATGCGGAATACTCCCGGCGTTTCCGGACGTTTATTTCAGGCACTTGGAAAAAACGGTATCAGCGTTGTTGCTACGGCTCAAGGATCCTCTGAATTAAACATCTCTACCGTAATTCACAGACATGATCTTGATAAAGCCTTAAACTCTTTGCATCAGGCGTTTTTCTTGTCGGATGTAAAAACACTTTCGGTTTTTCTTGTCGGTACCGGACTAATCGGAAAGACATTGATGAAACAAATTTCCAATCACAAAGATTATCTGAAATCTTCACGCTCACTTGAGATCTCTATTGTTGGAATTTCTAATTCAAGAAAAATGATCTTCGATAGCGATGGTATTTCCCTTTCGCGCTATCAGGAAAATCTTGATAAAGGTGAGCCGGCTGATATGGTTCAATTTGTTCAGGCCATGATCAGTATGAATTTACCACAGTCGATCTTTGTTGATTGTACTTCAAATGAAGTCGTAGTGAAACATTATGCTGAGATAATGGAAAACAGTATCTCAATTGTAACTCCTAATAAAATTGCCAATAGCGATTCCTATAAAAATTATCTGAACCTTCGGTCTATTGCTAAGAAAAGAAACGTTCGTTTTTTGTATGAAACAAATGTTGGTGCCGGACTTCCTGTTATAAATACTTTAACTGATTTGCTTAACAGTGGCGATGAGATCCGTCGGATCGAAGCTGTGTTAAGCGGAACATTGTCGTTTATATTTAATAATTTCAATGAAGGTACTGCCTTTAGTGACATCGTTAAACAAGCGCAGGAAAAAGGATTTACTGAACCTGATCCGCGAGTTGATCTCAGCGGAAAAGATGTAGCAAGAAAGCTGCTGATCCTTGCCCGCGAAACAGGAATGAAGATCGAATTAAAAGATATTCAGATCGATGGAATTTTACCTGCTTCATGCTTAAAAGCGCCAACAGTTCAGGCATTTTTTGTTGAATTGAAAAAGAATAATCATCTGTTTGAAGCAATGCGTGCAAAAGCAGCAAAAAATAATAAAGTATTGCGGTTCATTGCCAGTCTCGATAAAGGAAAAGCAAAGATCAGTTTGCAAGACGTTGATTCGAGTCATCCATTCTATAATTTGTCCGGAAGTGATAATATTATTTCATTTACAACAGACAGATATACCGACAGGCCATTAGTCGTAAAAGGTCCCGGAGCAGGAGCAGAAGTAACTGCCGCCGGAGTTTTCGCAGAAATAATCAGTATCAGCAAATATTTTGAATAGAAGGATGGCAAAGAAAATTTTTAATAGCATTTCTGTATTCGCTCCGGCAACTGTAGCTAATCTGGCTTGCGGATTCGATGTCATGGGACTTGCAATTGATTCTCCGGGCGATGAAGTCCGTGTTGAATTCAACCGAACGAAAGAGATTCGTATCAGAAAAATTTCAGGTGATGGTGGAAAATTATCGCTTGAGGAGGGCAAAAATACTGCTGCAGTTTCTATTCAGGCTTTAATTGACGACCTTCATATCGATCAAGGATTTGATATTTATATAAAAAAGAAAATGCCACTTGGTAGCGGACTAGGTTCCAGTGCTGCAAGTTCTGTAGCGGGAGTGTTTGCTGCAAATGAATTATTAGGCAAACCTTATTCTCGTCGTGAACTTGTTCCATTTGCAATGGAAGGAGAGCGGATTGCCTGCGGCTCTGCTCATGCTGATAATGTAGCTCCGTCTATGATGGGTGGTATTGTACTCATTCGTTCATACCAACCACTGGACATTATTTCTCTGCCTGTGCCGAAAAAAT
>JAYUWA010000059.1:0-2423 GCA_043753795.1 Bacteroidota bacterium
TTTTGTCTTGTACTGACGACCTTCGTGATATTTCGCACCATAATTTTTAATGATCGCTTCTTTTGAAAAATCAAGTGCATCCTGAGAGAGATTCACTGAATCAGTTCTCATATATGTGATCTTACCGGCTTCATATAATTTCTGAGCAAGTACCATCGTCTGCGAAACACTATATCCTAATTTTCTTGCAGCTTCTTGTTGTAAAGTAGAAGTTGTAAAAGGAGCTGATGCAGAACGTTTACCGGGTTTCACCTCAAGATTCTTAACACTGAAATCGGCACCGATACAATCCTGTAAAAACTTTTCAGCTTCTTCCTTCGTTTTAAATTTCTTTGGCAATTCTGCTTTGAATGTTTTACCATTCACTTCAAAAATTGCTGTAACACGATAAGAGGCAGTGATCGTAAATTCATCGATCTCTCTTTCGCGTTCAACAATAAGTCGAACAGCAACAGATTGAACACGTCCTGCAGATAATTGCGGACGAATTTTTTTCCAAAGCACGGGGGACAGTTCAAATCCTACTAAACGATCGAGAATTCTTCGTGCCTGTTGTGCATCCACAAGATTTTTATCAATCATCCGTGGATTTTTGATCGCTTCTGTGATTGCTTTTTTAGTGATCTCGTGAAAAACGATTCGCTTCGTATTGTTTTTATTTAACTTCAGCGTTTCATAAAGATGCCAAGAAATCGCTTCTCCCTCACGGTCCTCATCGGTCGCGAGCCAGATCATTTCAGCACTCTTACATAATTTTTTTAGTTCATCGATAACCTTCTCTTTATCAGGACTGATCTCATAAACGGGCTCGAAATTATTTTCGACCTGTATTCCCATTCCGCTCTTCACAAGATCCCGCACGTGACCATAACTTGAACGGACGACGAAATCTTTTCCAAGATATCCTTCGATCGTTTTTGCTTTAGCCGGTGACTCAACTATTACTAAATTTTTTGCCATGTTTCTTTTTACAATGTGCGCAAATAAAAGAATTTATTTTTTAACAAAACGGGTGAACACGTTTTCTATCAATTATTTAACCTTAAAACATGCGCAGAAAAAGGGATTCAATGATTTCAATACTAAGAGATTAGTTGTGTTTAAAAGTTCTGAAAAAAATTTCTGAAAAAAAATAATGGGGTAAAAATGAAAAAATCTAAAAAGTTGTCCCATTAACTAACCAGTTTGTTCGTTTTAAAAAAAAATTCCGTACTTATTTAAGATTACAAAAGGTAGCATATTTTCAAAGACTGAAATTGTCAGTTTTCATAGGTAAATTCCCTATAATTTTTTTCATTATATTACTTGAATGAGTAATGATCGCAATAGAACCGAAATGATCAAAGGACGTGGAGCGCAACTGAATACTGCTAACCGCTTTTTGAAATATGAATTGGTTACGGAACATATTGAAGGATTGGACGAAGAGTTGCAATTGAACAAGACCACTCAATATCTGAATGAGTTTCCAAGAAAAATAATTAATGAAGTAAAAAGTCCGGACCTGAACTTTGGGTTTTCAATGAATCCATATCAGGGTTGTGAGCATGGATGCATTTATTGTTACGCAAGAAATACACATGCTTATTGGGACTGAGTGCAGGAATTGATTTTGAAACAAAAATTCTGATCAAACCTGAAGCGCCGAAATTACTTGAGTTGGAGCTGATGAAAAAAAGCTGGCAACCTGCTCCTATTATGTTATCGGGAAATACAGATTGTTACCAGCCTGCTGAACGCAAATTTAAAATTACCAGACAATTGCTCGAAGTTGCATTGAAGTTTCAGAATCCGGTTGGGATGATCACCAAAAATAAACTCATCCTCCGCGATCTGGATCTTTTGAAACAACTTGCAGAATTAAATCTGGTGCATGTGATGATCAGCATCACTTCACTCGATGAAGATCTGCGGTTGAATCTGGAGCCGAGAACTGCAACAGCAAAAAACCGACTTGAAGTTGTCCGGACTTTAAATGCTAATGGAATTCCTGCCGGCGTTATGGTTGCTCCTATTATTCCCGGACTGAACAGTCATGAGATACCGGCAATTGTTGAAGCTTCAGCAGACGCAGGAGCCTTACGTGCAGGAATGACCATGGTAAGATTGAATGGCGACATCGGTGAAATTTTTACTAATTGGATCCACAAAGCTTATCCGGATAAAGCAGAAAAAGTATTGAATAAGATCCGTGCTGCACATGGTGGAAATCTGAATGATTCACACTATGGAAGAAGAATGAAAGGTGATGGTGTAGAGGCTGAGAGTATTCATCAGTTATTTAAAAATTCTGTGAAACGGTTTTTATCGGGGCGGAGTTTTCCTGAGTATGATTTTTCGTTATTTAAAAGACCAGCGAGGAATGGGCAGTTGGATTTGTTTGGGTGAATTATTTGCTGTTCTAGTATTTCCCCCACTATCGT
>JAYUWA010000060.1:0-2417 GCA_043753795.1 Bacteroidota bacterium
AAAGCCAATTGATAGATCATACCAACTTTCATCCCATTCACCATCACCGGATTTGTAGAAGTAAGTCCTTCAACTTGATTGTACTCAGCAAAGACCTGACGTTGACGAGTAAAGAAATCACGACCCTTCAGATAATTGACACCCCAAAACAGGACAGCAATTCCAACGGTCATTATCAATCCTATTCTAACTTCTTTTGAAACCTTCATAAATTTTTATTGGCTCTCTTTTATTTTGATTGATAAATAGTGTCTAAAAGTAGTTAAAATCCTTTAGTCACGCTTTATTGATAGCATTTACTTCCGTTTCGAAATCTCAAATGCCTCTTTGTAACTGACCTTTTTTCCATTATGAAAACCGATCACAAAAGCATCTTTGAAACCTTTCTTTCTGACAACATCTTGTAATGTGATTGCATCGTCGAGTTCAGCGACTTCCCCTGTAGTATATTTATAGGTCTTCCCTTCTTTTGTTTCCCGTATCTCTTTGAGTCCTTTGAATTTATTGCTCGTCTTAGAAATTTTTACCGGAGAAGCATAGAACTGCACAGCCCAGAAAAAATCTTTTTCCATTTCAGGTATATTGACTTCGATTGGATCCTGATGCAGAACAGTCTTGTCGATTTCTTTAACAGGCAAAGATTCCGCAGAATCTTCCGGGGCTTTATCACTTGCATCATGTCCTGTTCGACCTTGTTCTACAGAATTTTTATACGCCTTGAAAGCTTTGAAAATGGCATTTGCAGTTTCATCCTGACCTTTTGCCGAAGCCAGAAATTTTTCTTCTTCAGCATTCGATAAAAATCCTGTTTCGATCAAAACGCTGGGCATTGTGGTTTTATACAAAACAAGAAATCCGGCTTGCTTGACTCCTCTGCTGCTTCTGCCTTTGGCTTTCATTTCCTGCTGGATATGCGAGGCCATCTTCAAACTCTGGTCGATAAAAGTATTTTGATACAATGAAAAAATAATATTTGCTTCCGGACTATTTGGATCGAAGCCATCATACTTTTTTGTGTAATCTTTTTCCATTAGAACTACTTCGTTCTCACGTTTTGCCACTTCCAGATTAGCTTCACTCATGTGCAGTCCCATTACCCAGGTCTCAACACCAGAAGTCGCTTCATTACATTCCTCCTTTTTCTTCTTTTTATTGAAGTAACATGCTGAATTACAGTGGATAGAAATAAAGAGATCCGCTTTTGCGTTGTTGGCAATTGCTGAACGTTCACTTAACTCAATGAAAACATCCGTTTTCCGGATATAGATCACTTTAACATCAGGAAATTTCTCCGAAATATAGTCTCCTAACTTTAATGCAATTTTCAAAGCAATGTCTTTCTCTTTCGATTTTGTACCCAGACAGCCGGGATCGTGTCCGCCGTGGCCGGCATCGATCACAACTTTTGTTATTCCGAAAGGCTTTGTTTTAGGTGGATTGAAGGAGCTCAAGAGCAGAACCGCAGTAGATAAAACGACGATTCGCAAAAGATAAAAAGGCAGTAGTTTTTTTTTGTTTAGTTTTGGCACCGAAACGCGAGAAAATTGACAGGATTTGTTTTCACAAGTATCCAAAATATCACTCTTCATATTGCTTATTTTAATGCTTCTTTTTCAACAACTTGTTGTTGGTTCAGAAACAGATAATTTAGGTACATCTCTTGTGCCTGATAGTACGGTTCAGGTTGACAGTTTGAGGATCATTGCCATCGATTCAACGGTAATCGGTGTCGATTCATTGCCCCTTGACACGAATGAGGAATCTGATGAGGTTATTAAGTCCAAAATCAAATATCATGCGAAAGATTCCATCAGAGTAGACCTTGAAAATGAGATCGTTTACTTATATGGCGAAGCTACAGTCGATTATGAAGATCTCCATTTGGAAGCCGATTACATTGTGATCGATATGGCGAATAAAGAGCTTTTCGCAGAAGGGACAAAAGACAGTCTGGGAGTGTTAAAAGGTTCACCAAACTTCGCTCAGGCTGAGCAAAAGTTCAGATCTAATGCTATCCGCTACAACTTTCAGACAAAAAAAGGCCGCATCAATTATGTCATAACTCAGGAAGGCGATGGATTTATTCATGGAGAAGTTGTAAAGAAAGATCCGGAGAATAATTTTTACATCAAGAATGGTCAATACACAACTTGTAATCTCGATACGCCGCATTTTGCAATCACTTCGCGACGTTTAAAAGTAATTAGCAAAAACAAAATTGTTACCGGACCGGCCTATCTGACAATTGAACAGATCCCTACTCCGATACTTATTCCTTTTGGTTTTTTTCCGAATAAAGTCGGACGAAGTTCAGGAATTATTTTTCCTGCCTTTGGCGAATCTGCTCAGCGAGGATTTTATTTTCAGCATCTGGGCTATTACTTTGGATTCAGTGACTATTTTGATCTTGCACTGAC
>JAYUWA010000061.1:0-2411 GCA_043753795.1 Bacteroidota bacterium
GTGTAACTTCAACTACCGCTTCTTTGGATTGGGCAAGTGTAAGCAGTGCAACTTCGTTTAATGTTAGATATAAGAAAACAAGTTCAGCGACATGGATCATTGAACCTTCTTCAAATTCATCAGAAACTATTTCAGGCTTAAGTGCAGGATCTCAATATGAGTTTCAGGTTCAAACGATCTGCGCAGCAGGTACAGGTGCATATTCAGGATCAGTTGTATTCATGACAACAGTTGGATCAAGTGCATGCGGAATTCCTGAAGGTTTAAATATTTCAGGAGTAACTACATCATACGCTACGCTTAGTTGGGATGGAGTAGGTGCTGCTACATCATATAATGTCAGATACAAAAAGACAAGTTCATCAACATGGATCACTGCTACATCGACTGATCTTACAGAAAGTATAGCCTCCTTATCAGTTGCATCAGCTTATGAATTCCAGGTACAGTCAGTTTGTGCGACAGGATCAAGTGCCTATAGTGGTTCTTTAGTATTCACAACATTGTCGAACGGTGGTACATCAGCATTACCGGTTCCTGATCACGTAGTGATTGTCGTGTTCGAGAATCATTCGTATTCGCAGATCATCGGAAACTCTGCTGCACCGAGAATCAATGCCTTTGCACAGAGTTCAAATACAACAGTGTTTACAGAATCTTACGCAATTACACATCCTAGTCAGCCAAACTGGTTGCATTTATTCTCTGGAAGCAATCAAGGTGTGACAAATAACACAAAACCATCTTCTAAATTCAATACAATGAATCTGGCTGCTGCAGTTCTTCAGGCCGGACTGACTTTCAAATCGTATGCTGATGGATTACCAAGTGTCGGTTACGATGGAGATGTGAGTGGTCCGTATGCGAGAAAGCATAATCCGGTTGCTAACTGGGTTGGTACAGGAACCAATCAGGTTTCGGCGTCTCTGAATTTGCCATTCAGTGCATTCCCGACTGACTATTCAACATTGCCAACAGTATCATTTGTTTGTCCTGATATGAACAACAGTATGCATGATGGTGGTGGAAACTCAGCGATCACAACAGGTGACAATTGGTTCTATTCTAAAATTTATCCTTATGCACAATGGGCAAAAGCAAACAATAGTTTATTGATCATCACATTCGATGAGGATAACAGTTCAAGCGGAAACAGAATTCCAACAATTTTCTCAGGACAAATGGTGACGCAAGGCACGATCTCAACAGGTATCAATCATTACAATGTATTACGAACAGTTGAAGACATGTACGGACTTCAACATTCAGGAGCTGCGGCGAATGCATCGCCGATCCATGGATGTTGGGTTAACGGTTTCAGAGTTGCCAGACCTGCTAAGGTTGAAGAAACATTTAAGCTTAACTTATTCCCGAATCCTGTTATCAGCGAATTGAATATCAATTATACTCTAGTTGACCAATCAGATGTCGAGATCCGTATCCTTGATGTTACAGGTAAATTGGTAAAAGAAGATTTAAAACCGGGGCAAGTAGCAGGTGATTACGAAATCATATTACCGGTCGATGCAATGCATATCAGTAAAGGAATTTATTTTGTTGAAATGACGATCAATGAGACCCGCATTGTCAAGCGGATTGTTGTTGGAGAATAAACAAATATAGTTTAATGAAAAGCGGGAACAAGATTCGATCTTGTTCCCGCTTTTGTTATAGGCACTATTGATAAAGTTACAAGAGCTGCAATTTTCGGATTACGATGCATGTGTGAGTTTTTATCTTGCAGGAATATAGATATCAAAGGTTGCACCTTTGTTTAATTCTCCCGTGGCGGTGATGATGCCGTCGTGATTCTCTACAATCTTTTTGACTATTGAAAGTCCGATTCCTGTACCTTCATATTCATTTTTTCCATGCAACCGTTGGAATACTTCAAATATTCTTTCGTTGTATTTTTCTTCAAAACCAATTCCATTGTCGGAAACTGTGATATGGCAGTATTTATTTTGAGGAGAGAGTTTTTCATTTTGTAGTTTCTTGCCGTTTGAAATTTCGCTTTTGATCTGTATAATTGGAGAATGGTTAGGGCTAGAAAATTTTAGTGAGTTACCTATAAGGTTGTGCAGAAGTTGCCGAAACTGAAAAGGTATTATTTTTACATCACATAATTGGTTTGTTTCAATAACTGCATGTTTCTCTTGTAGTTCCTCTTTTAAGTCTTCCTTCACTTCATCAATAATGGCATTAAGGTCAGTAGTTTCAAACTTTCGTTCAGTTGAATTTGTGCGTGAATAGGCAAGAAGATCCTGTATAAGTGTTTGCATTCTTATGGCCGAATCCTGCATCCGATTAAACAAACCTTTTCCATAATCTGATAAATTGGTTTCTTCTTTCTCTAATATGCGAGATGCAAAGGTTTGAATTTTTCGCAAGGGTTCCTGTAAATCGTGACT
>JAYUWA010000062.1:0-2410 GCA_043753795.1 Bacteroidota bacterium
GATGTTTTTGCAACTGAGATCAGCGAGCTTGATGAACATTCTAGAGAACTATTGGGTCGTGTGATGGATTACATGGAAAAGAAATGTATTTCTGTACCAATGGTAATGGCAAAAGAGATTATTCTGGAAACGACGAATTGATTTTTTTGGTCTTTCGTCTTTCGTTTTTCGTCTTTCGCGAGCGCTACGAAAAACGAAAGACGAAAAACGAAAGACCAACAACAAATGAGATCCCCACTTATAATAGGCACCAGAGGAAGCGATTTAGCTCTATGGCAGGCAAATCATGTGAAGTCGTTGCTTGAAGAATCCGGTTTGAAGTGCGAGTTGAAGATCATTAAAACACAAGGTGATAACATACAACATCTGAGTCTGGACAAACTGGAAGGCAAAGGTTTTTTTACCAAAGAAATTGAAGAAGCATTATTAAGCGGCGAAACAGATATCGCTGTTCATTCACATAAAGATCTTCCTACTGAATCTCCTGAAGAATTGATCGTCGCTGCAGTTTCACCTCGCGAAGATCCTTCTGAATTATTATTGATCAGAAAAGAAGCTGTTGATTCAAAAAACAAATTTTCGCTGAAGCGTAATCCGGTTGTCGGTACGTCTTCAGCACGACGCAAAGCACAGTTGCTTGCATTTCGGTCAGACATCGATCTGAAAGACCTTCGGGGGAATGTGCCCACGCGAATTAATAAATTACGAGAAGGACAATACGATGCAATTCTTCTGGCTGCTGCCGGTGTTGAACGATTGGAAATTGATCTGAAAGAATTTCACGTTGAACATTTAGATCCGAAAGAATTTACTCCCGCTCCTGCGCAAGGTGTTTTGGCAATTCAGATCCGTAAAGGTGAAAAAGAATTGTTTGATCATTTGCAGAAGATAAATGACAAGACAGTTCAGGTAACAATAGGCATTGAAAGAAAAGTATTAAACTTATTTCAAGGCGGATGTCAGATGCCTGTTGGTGCTTATGCAGAGTATGACGACGAAAATGAAATGTTTTCTGTCAGAGTAAGCAAAGCTGTTGCATGGAATACAATGCCGGTTTCTGTTTATTCAGAATCAAAAGATCCGTATGTTTTAGCTGCAAGAGTGGTTGAAAAAATTGCTGCAGTAAAACCTGCTAGGGTTTTCATTACAAGAAATGACAGAAGAGATGATTACCTTCAGGCAGTTCTTGAAGGAAATGGATTCAAGTTTAGCGGTAAGGCACTTATAGAAACAAATCCGATAACATTTAAGTCATTACCTGCTTGCGACTGGGTATTTTTTTCCAGTAAAAATGCAGTTAAATATTTTTTCGAGCAGCATCCAGCTCTGACTGACCAGAAATATGGTGCAGTAGGAAAAGTTACAGCAGATGCAATCCGTCACTACGGAAAACGAGCAGAGTTCATCGGTTACGGAACGGATACAAGAATGACAGGAAAACAATTTGCTGCTAAAGTTGGAAGTGGCAAGGTTCTTTTCCCGCAGGTAAAAGGAAGTATGCGAACGATTCAACAACAATTTGTGAAGCATGATCAAGTGATAGATCTCCCTGTGTATGAAACCATAAAAAGAAATTATGGTGATATGCCGCAGGCAGATATTTTAGTTTTTACATCGCCATCAAATGTAGAAGCGTGGTTTGAAAGATTCACCATCAGCAAAGATCAAAAAGTAGTGGCCATGGGCGATGCAACAGCACATGTCTTGAGTCAACATAATATTCACGGCTGCGGCCAACCTGATACATTCGACGATGCAGGACTTGCACGCGCAGTGTTTTCAATTTCATCTACTAAATAATTTTATTGCCATGATCATCCGTCCGCGTCGCTTAAGAAAAAATGCAATCGTCAGAGAGATGATAGCTGAAACCCGTCTGTCAAAAGACATGTTCATCTATCCATACTTTGTGATCAAAGGAAAAAATATTGTGCAGCCGATCACAGCAATGCCCGGCGTAAGCAGATTTACTGTTGATACATTGCTTGTTGATGTAGAAAAAGGATTGAAATCCGGCATCAACAAAATTTTATTATTCGGTGTCGGCGAAGAGAAATCCGAAGATGCGCATTCAGCACACGGCTCTCACACTGTAGTTGCCGAAGCAGTGCGCGAATTGAAAGCAAAGTTCGGCGATACGATTTATGTCATCACAGATATTTGTCTGTGTGCCTATACAGAAAGCGGTCACTGCGGACTGATCAAAGACGATTACGTAGATAATGACAGTTCCCTCGATATACTTGCAAAGATGGCACTCACTCATACCCAAGCCGGAGCAGACATGGTTGCGCCGAGTGATATGATGGATGGTAGAGTAGCGGCGATAAGAGCATTGCTCGATATGAACGGCTATGAAAACACACCCATCATGTCGTACTCGACAAAATTCGCATCAGCCTACTACGGC